>JAZUOK010000026.1:0-8609 GCA_045604665.1 Eubacteriales bacterium
GGCTACGATCCGACTTAAGGGTCAGAGGGTCGTATTCAGCGTGGCCCATAATAAAAAACTGTCTGCCGCCGTTTTTTGAAACAATGTGAATCCCTGCTTCCTCGGAAGAAGCGAGAACCTTTAGTTCCGGTATCGCTTCAACATCTTCCCTTTTTACAGCGGTATATCGAGAGTGAGGGACATAAAAAACATCGTCAAAGCCGCGAAGAAGCATGGAATGTATATAATCCGCTTTGTGTGGAAAAACTCCGAAAAGCTTCTTTTCAAGGCGATGCTTTTGAATCCCATAGTGATGATAAAGCCCTGCCTGTGCCCCCCAGCAGATGTGCATAACACTGTGGACATGGGTAAGGCTCCAATCCATAATCTTGCAAAGCTCGGGCCAATAGTCAACCTCTTCAAAATCCAAAAGCTCAACAGGTGCACCGGTTATGATCATACCATCAAAATATTCATCGGAAACATCGTCAAAAGTTTTATAAAAAGAGAGGAGATGCTCCTGATCTGTGTTTTGTGACAGATGGGTAGCAGTTCGTATTAAAGTAAGCTCAATTTGAAGAGGGGTGTTTCCGAGAATACGGGAAATTTGTGTCTCTGTTTCAATCTTTTTCGGCATAAGATTGAGAAGCAAGATTTTAAGAGGACGAATATCCTGGGTAATCGCGCGGTTCTCCGTCATTACAAAAATATTCTCGTTTGCTAAGGTTTGTACAGCCGGAAGGTCATTTGGGATCTTAATCGGCATATTTTTTCTCCTTATCAGATGCCTTTCAAGGCATTTTCAATATCAAAGATCAGATCCTCTGCATCCTCAAGACCGACGGATAAACGAACAAGGTCGGGTCCAACGCCGCAATCAGTCAATTCCTGATCGCTGAGCTGACGGTGCGTAGTGGTAGCAGGATGCAAACAGCAAGATCTGGCATCAGCAACATGGGTTTCAATGGCAATCATTTGAAGCTTTTCCATAAAGGCAGCAGCAGCTTCCCTACCGCCCTTTACGCCAAAGCTGATAACGCCGCAAGTACCGTTAGGAAAATACTTTTGAACAAGATCGTAGTCTTTGGAAGAAGGAAGACCGGGATAAACAACCCAGGAAATCTTCTCGTGATTTTCAAGAAACTCTGCAATTTTAAGAGCACTCTCACAATGGCGTTTCATTCTGACATGCAAGCTTTCCAGACCGAGATTGAGAATATACGCGCTCATCGGTGCAGGTGTAACGCCCAGGTCACGCATCAGCTGTGCAGTTGCCTTTGTGATGTATGCGCCTTCCATACCGAATTTTTCCGTATAAGTAATGCCGTGATAGCTTTCATCGGGAGTGCAAAGGCCGGGGAAACGATCGGGATATTTTGACCAATCGAATTTACCGGAATCAACAATGACACCACCCACACAGCTGCCGTGACCATCCATATACTTTGTTGTGGAATGAGTAACAATATCCGCACCCCACTCAATCGGTCTGCAATTTGCAGGGGTAGGAAATGTATTGTCGATAATAAGCGGCACACCGAATTTGTGCGCGATTTTAGCAAATCTTTCAATGTCAAGCACATTCAAAGCAGGGTTCGCAATGGTTTCACCAAACAATGCTTTGGTGTTGGGACGGAAAGCAGCTTCGATCTCTTCATCGGTAGAATCGGGTGTTACAAAGGTAACATCAATTCCCATTCGCTTTAAGGTTACAGAGAACAAGTTAAAGGTACCGCCGTAAATAGAAGCGAGGGAAACAAAATGATCTCCGCAGGAACAAATATTAAAGATCGCAAGGAAGTTTGCAGCTTGGCCGGAAGAGGTCAGCATAGCGGCAGTACCGCCTTCCATCTCACAAATTTTTGCAGCGACCGTATCACAAGTGGGGTTCTGAAGTCTGGAATAGAAATATCCGCTTGCTTCCAGATCAAAGAGCTTACCCATTGCTTCACCGGTTGCATATTTAAATGTTGTACTTTGAATGATCGGAATCTGTCTGGGTTCACCGTTGCCGGGATGGTAACCGCCTTGAACACATTTTGTACCAATACCTTTTTTCATATCTGCCTCCGAAAATTAGTGTGAAATTATTATATCACAAACAGTAAAATTAAGCAAGCGTAGCTACCATTACTGCTTTAATGGTGTGCATACGGTTTTCAGCTTCATCAAAAACGATGGATGCTTCGCTCTCAAACACTTCATCAGAAACTTCCATACAGTCGATACCGAATTTATCAAAAATTTCTTTTCCGACTTTCGTTTTTAAATCGTGAAATGCTGGAAGGCAATGCATAAATTTACACTGACTGCCGGCAAGCGCCATAATTTCTTTTGTAACGCGATAAGGGGTGAGCTCTTTGATTCTCTCTTCCCAAACTGCATCCGGTTCCCCCATGGAAACCCAAACATCTGTATAAATCACATGCGCATCCTTTACTGCAACATTAGGATCTTCGATAAATTCAAGAACAGCGCCGCTTTCTTTTGCAATCTCAAGCGCCTTACACCTCAGTTCCTCAGACGGAAAATATTTTTTCGGCGCGCAGGCAACAAAATGCATACCCATTTTCGCACAACCGATCATCAAAGAGTTGCCCATATTGTAACGGGCATCTCCCATGTAAACAAGTTTTTTTCCTTTCAGTTCGCCGAAGTGCTCGCGAATGGTCAAAAAATCTGCAAGGATCTGGGTGGGATGAAACTCATTGGTAAGACCGTTCCAAACGGGAACGCCTGCATAATAAGCAAGCTCTTCCACGATCTCCTGTCCGAAACCGCGGTATTCAATGCCGTCAAACATACGACCGAGAACTCTCGCAGTATCTGCAATGCTCTCTTTTTTACCAAGCTGAGAGCCGGTAGGATCAAGATATACAGGGTGCATACCAAGATCGGCGCCTGCCACTTCAAAGGCGCAGCGAGTTCTTGTGCTGGATTTTTCAAATACAAGTGCAATGTTTTTCCCTTCGCAAAGCTTATGAGGGATTCCTTTTTTCTTTTCGTCCTTCAAGCGGGCAGAAAGATCTAACAGGCCTGTAATTTCCTCCGCAGTAAAATCAAGCAGTTTTAAAAAGCTCTTTCCTTTAAGATTCATTTTTTACTCCTTTTCAGAACATACATCGAGGATGATTTGTACCGCCTCTTCCAGAATTTCAAAAGGAATATTCAGCGCAGGAAGAAGACGGACCTTATTCTTCGCCGTTAAGCAAAGAAGTCCTTTTTCAATACATTTTTTAACAACAGTTTTACCTTCCGATTCGGTTTCAATACCGATCATAAGACCCATTCCGCTGACGGAACGGATACCGGGTTTTCCATTTAGAGAGGAAAAGATATATTCACTCTTTTTTCTCACATCCTCAAGAAAAGCATCATCCATTCTTTCAAGAATACTTACAGCACCTGCGCAAGCAATGGGATTGCCGCCGAATGTGGAGCCATGATCACCGAAGCAGAGAATGTTTTCTACTTTTACACCAAACATAGCAGCACCAAGAGGAAGACCGCCCCCAATGCCTTTTGCAGTGCTGACAAGATCGGGCAAAATACCAAAATTCTGGAAAGCATAGAGAGCGCCGGTTCGACCGTTTCCTGTCTGAACCTCATCAAGGATCAGAAGAATGTCTTCTTCTTTTGCAAAATCACAAACTTTTTTCACAAAGTCTTTATCAAGAGAAATCACACCGCCTTCCCCTTGTACGCATTCCATCATAATTGCGCAGACCTTATTTTCAAGGGCCTTTCTCTTCAAGGTTTCAAAATCATTCGCAGGGGCATGAATAAAACCGGGAGTAAGAGGGAGAAAATCCTTGTGAAAATGATCCTGACCGGTTGCGGCAAGCGTGGTGATTGTCCTACCGTGAAAGCTGTTTTCCAGGGTCAAGATATTAAAATATTCGGGACCTTTTTTCTCAAATCCGTATTTACGGGCAGCTTTGATCACACATTCATTGGCTTCTGCTCCTGAATTACAGAAAAACACCTTCTTTAAGCCGGTTCGTTTGCACAAAAGTTCAGCCAACCGCACACAAGGCTCGGTATAGTAAAGGTTTGACATATGCTGAACTCTACCAAGCTGATCGGTAACCGCTTTCACCCAAGCATCATCACAAATACCAAAGGAGGTTACACCGATTCCGGAACCCATATCAATGTATCGCTTTCCGGTTTCATCAAAAACTACGGAACCTTTTCCGGAGATAATAGTAACCGGAAAACGAGCGTATGTGTTTGCAATAAACTCTGAGTCTTTTTCTCTTAAAAACTTCATTTTAAACTCCTGTAACCATTGTACCGGCACCTTCATCCGTCAAAAGCTCCATCAAAATTGAATGCGGAACTCTGCCGTCCATAATAACAACATTTTTCACGCCTTCGCGGATCGCTTCTACACAGCACTCGACCTTCGGAATCATGCCTCCGGAAACAATTCCTTCTTTTTTCAGTTGATCCGCCTCTTTAACGCTCACATAGTGGATCAAAGAAGAAGGATCATCTTTATCCCTGAGAATGCCGGCAATATCCGTCATCATGATCAGTCTTTCGGCACCCAAAGCACCTGCAATGTAAGCGGCAGCAGTATCGCCGTTGATGTTATAGGAATTTCCCTCCCGATCGCAACCGATTGTTGAAATAACGGGAATATAATTCTTTTCAAGCAGATCTACCACAGGAGCAATATTGATCTTTGTAATCTGGCCGACAAAGCCGAGTCTTTCGTCCTTGATCTTTGCCTCGATCAGTCTTCCGTCCATGCCGGAAATGCCCATTGCTTTTCCGCCTTTGGATTCAAGAAGGTTCACGAGGGTTTTATTTACTTTTCCTGCAAGAACCATTTGCGCAATATCGACCGTTTCCTTATCAGTAACACGAAGACCATCGATAAATTCGGTTTTCTTCCCAAGCTTTGCCATCATTTCACTGATCTCCGGCCCGCCGCCGTGAACCAAAACGATTTTTACGCCGATCAGCCAAAGGAGGGCTACATCCTCCATCACCTGCATTTTCAGTGTATCGTCAATCATGGCGTTGCCGCCGTATTTGACTACAACAATTTTGTTGTTATAGCGCTTGATATAAGGCAAAGCTTGCGTCAGCATTTCGGCGCGAACCGCATTGGAAATATTTACATCCATTTTAAAACTCCTTAAGTTCGGTAATCACCGTTGATTTTCACATAATCGTAGGTTAGATCGCATCCCCAAGCGGAAGCAAAATATTTACCATCACCGATGGAAACTAAAAT
The DNA here is from genome assembly GCA_045604665.1 of Eubacteriales bacterium. Classification (GTDB taxonomy): domain Bacteria; phylum Bacillota; class Clostridia; order Oscillospirales; family SIG627; genus RGIG5579. The sequence continues at coordinate 5,228 of JAZUOK010000026.1, forward strand.
TTCAATCTCTTTTTCCAGCAAGATCTCTTTTGCCTTTTCCTCGGAAAAAGGAACACCGGCGCCGTTTTTGCAAACGAGAATCTCACCCTGTTTGCTACAAAAAGAAACCGATACCTTCGATACATCCACATCTGCTCCGCTGTATCCGATTGCACAAAGAACTCGGCCCCAGTTGGCATCAGCACCAAACATCGCCGCTTTTAAAAGACTTGAGCATATTACGCTTTTTGCAACGGTTTTGGCAGTAAAATCACTGCCAGCCCCGGTTACGCGACACTCAAGAAGCTTCGTTGCCCCTTCCCCATCGGAAGCGATCATACGGCAAAGACCAACCGTCACCGTATTGAGTGCCTTCATAAAGATGTCAAAATCTTCGCACTCAGATACGATCTTCTTATTTTCAGCAAGGCCGTTTGCGAGAAGGATCACATTGTCGTTCGTAGAAGTATCTCCGTCAACGCTGATCATATTAAAGGTGTTCTGGATATCACCGGAAAGGGCTTTTTGAAGCATTTCGGAAGAAATGGCAACATCAGAGGTGATGAAAACAAGCATCGTCGCCATATTGGGATGGATCATTCCGCTTCCCTTAGCAATACCACCGATGTGGCAGATCTTTCCGTCGAGTTCAAATTCCACCGCAACCTCTTTTTTTGCAAGATCGGTTGTCATAATTCCTTCTGCAGCAAATTCACTGCCATTATCGGAAAGGCAGGAAACAAGTTCAGAAAGCCCGTTTGCAATGGGATCAATGTTTAAGGGCTGCCCGATCACACCGGTAGATGCCACCAAAACCTCATCAGCCCCAATGCCAAGCGCCGCGGCAGTCAAATCACACATTTTTTCTGCAACCTGAATCCCGTCAGCATTACAGGTGTTTGCATTACCGCTATTGCAAACGATCGCCTTTGCAAGACCGTTTTCAAGATGCTTTTTCGTTACACTTAAGGGAGCGCCTTTTACAAGGTTCGTCGTATAAACGGCGGCACCCGTACAAGGTGTTTTGCTGTAGATTAAAGCGAGATCGCGTTTGGTACGATTTTTGCGGATACCGCAATGGATACCGCTGGCTAAAAATCCTTTCGTAGCACAAACACCGCCGGAAATCAATTTCATAGAGTCCTCCATTCGGTTGAAAGTCCGGTATCTTCCGGAACTCCAAGTAAGATATTCATATTTTGTATTGCGGCGCCGCTGGCACCTTTTCCTAGGTTATCAAAACGGGAAACAAGAACGATTCTTTCGCTGTTCCCTGTTACTGAAATCTCCATATTATCCTTGCCGGAAAAAGCCGAAGCAGAAAGAAAGCCGCCTTCGTTGTTCTCAAAATTGCATTTTACAAGACCGTCTTTATAGTAATCCGAATAGAATTTTACAAGTTCTTCCATTGAGCACTTCAAATCCGATCCGAAAAGCGGGATCGAAACTTCCATTCCGCTGTAAAAGGGTGCAACCACAGGAGAAAAAATCGGCAAATTCTCAAGAGAACAGATCTTTTGCATTTCAGGCAGATGCTTATGCTGTTGCGAAAGCGCATATGCTCTGGGGCCCTCGTAAAGAAAACTCCGTTCGGAATCTTCGTACTCAGCAATCATCTTTTTACCGCCGCCGGAATACCCAGTTAAAGAAAAGCAAGAAAGCTTTAACTTAGGATCAACCAGGCCGTTTTCTACAAGGGGAGCAATTAAAGCAACAAAGCCGCTGGCATGACAACCGGGGTTTGCAATTCTTTTTGACTTTCTAATTTTATCTCTCAATCCGAGAATTTCGGGAAAGCCATAAGTCCACTCAGGATCGGTACGGTGGGCGGTAGAGGTATCAATAATCACGGTATCGGGATTGTCAAGAAGCGAAACCGCTTCCATAGCCGCGCCATCAGGAAGACAAAGAAAAGCAATGTCCGCTTCATTCAAAGCCTCTTTGCGAAACAAAGGGTCTTTTCTTTTATCATCCGAAAGGGTGATAACATCAAGATCTTTTCTGTCTGCCAAGCGCTCGTGAATACGAAGTCCCGTAGTACCTGCAGACCCATCAATAAAAACCTTTTTCATTTTGCGATCCTTTCTTTTGCGAAAGCAATCTGTTTTTTGACAGATTCAAAGGAGGTGCCGCCTTCACTGATCCTTTTCTTCACACAAGTTACCAAATCAATATCTTGAAAAACATCTTCTTCAATCAGATCACAAAAGCTTTTGTACTCCGAAACAGTCAAACTTTCAAGAACCTTTCCGTTTTGAATACAGAATGCGACAATCTGACCTGAAATCTTATAAGCAGTACGAAAAGGAAGGCCTTTCTTTACAAGATAATCAGCCAAGTCAGTTGCGTTGATAAAACCGCCTTGCGCTGCACTTTTCATCTTTTCACGGTTGGCCTTCATTCCGGAAAGCATACCGGTAAAGACTTCTACACATAATTTCGCAGTATCGCAAGCATCAAAAACGCTTTCCTTATCTTCCTGCATATCTTTGTTGTAAGCAAGAGGAAGTCCTTTCAGCGTTGTAAGAAGAGAAAAAAGATCACCGTAAACTCTTCCCGTCTTTCCGCGAACAAGCTCTGCAATATCGGGATTTTTTTTCTGAGGCATGATAGATGAACCGGTCGTAAAATCATCAGACAGATCGACAAACTTAAATTCCCAGCTCGACCAAAGGATGATTTCCTCGGAAAAGCGAGAAAGATGCATCATCAAAATAGAAATCGCGCTCATCAATTCAACACAAAAATCACGATCGGAAACAGCATCCAAAGAGTTTAAACAAATACCGTCAAAGGAAAGTTTTTCCGCTTCAAAATAGCGGTCCGTCTCATAGGTCGTCCCTGCGAGCGCACAAGCTCCGATAGGAGAAATATTCATCCTCTTTTTGCAATCGGAAAATCGGTCAAGATCTCGGAGAAGCATCATAGCATACGCCATCAAATGATGACCGAAGGAAATGGGCTGAGCGCGCTGAAGGTGAGTATATCCCGGCAAAATAAATTCGGTGTATTCTTCTGCCTTATCACAGATAACTGCAATCAATTTTTTAACAAGGTCGGCGATTGCATCAATTTCTTCTCTCAAATACATTCTGATATCAAGAGCAACCTGATCGTTACGGCTACGGGCGGTATGTAATTTTTTCCCTACATCGCCAAGACGAGAAGTAAGCTCCTGTTCAATAAACATATGAATGTCTTCACAAGACATATCGAACGAAAACTCTCCGTTTTCCAGGTCAGATAAAATATCGGAAAGGCCGTCCATCAGTTTTTCGCCTTCCTCGGAAGTAATAATCCCCTGCTTTGCAAGCATTGCAGCATGCGCAATACTTCCCTGGATATCCTGACGGTACATTCTGCAATCAAAATGAATAGAAGAATTAAAATCATCTGCAATTTG
>JAZUOK010000027.1:0-8568 GCA_045604665.1 Eubacteriales bacterium
CCCTTTACTACGGTGACAGTGATGAGATCCTGGATCTTGGCGCCGGTCAGTATATCGGCAGTAACATTATCGGTTACCCCGGTACTACCCTGGCCTGTGCCCATATTAACCGGCATTTTAAGACCCTTCATCTTGTAAAGCCGGGCGATGCGATCCAAATTCGTACCGAGTACGGCGTTTATAACTATGAAGTGAAATATGTGGGTGTGCACAGCGAGAAGGATTCCTCGGTTTACGATCTTTCCAGACAAGACGAAAATGTGGTGCTTTATACTTGCTATTTCCAGCAAACGGCACTGGGAAATGTTAAAATGCGTTTCTTTGTATGCGCCGATTATGTATCCGGTCCCCTCATTGTAGATGGAGGTGAAAGCAAATGAAAAAGACTTTAGCCTCTGTTTTCAGCTTTGTTTTGTCGCTGTTTTTGGCGTTTTCCCTGCTTCTCGGAAGCCTTTCTCTTTTCTTTTATCATACCGCTTTGGATGAAAAGGATCTGGTTCGGGTTGCGGATGAAAGCAAGTACACCGAAGAGCTTTATGAAGAAATTCGGGATTCTTGGGAGAATCTTTTTGCCATTACCGGCGTTATGGAGCCGGATCCCATGCTGAAACTTTTGACCCCGGAAAAGGTGGAAGAGGATGCGTTTTCTTTTCTTCGCTCCTCCTTCAGCGGAAAAGGTGAGATTTCTACCGAAAAATTAGAAAAAGACCTGGATGAAAAGATTCGCGAATATGTAAAATCCCAAGGGGAAGAAGAGATCAGCGAAGAGGTGGAAAAGAATATCAAGGAGCTTGTTTCCTCTTGCACGGGGAAATATGAAAAGGGAATCCGCGTTCCGCTCCTTCCCACTGTTTTGGGCAAGGCAGGGGCAGTGAAAAAGTATCTGGTACCTGCAGCCATCGCTTCCTTTGTATTTTCTTTGGTACTGGCTGTGTTTATTTTCTTCCTGCAGAAAAAGAAGAAGGAAACTCTCTATTTCCTGATCATCTCTGTGGCCACTTGCGCAATTATTTTCCTGGGGGCGGCATTTTTTGCAGAAGGGTATGGGCTTACATCAAGGCTTCCCATTGAAGAATCTGCACTGCTTACCCTCGTGGCAAGCTTTTTGCAGTTTTTGATCGATGAGATCTTCCTGACAGGCATAATTTTTGTCGGCATTGCCGTTCTTTTCCTTGCCGTTTATCTGATCCTTACTTTTATTTTAAAAGGGAAGGCTTTTGACAAAGAGGACAAGCCTCTTCCAGTATCGGCAGAGGAAGAAAACAAAAAAGACGAAGAAGAAACAAAATAAAACGAAAATCCCACAAGCTACAAGCTTGTGGGATTTTTTTACTTTTGCCAGATCTCTTCTGTGATCCTTTCGTGAGAAAAGCCTGCAAAATCCTCTTTGCGAATAAGGGTGAACCCTTCTTTTTTCAGGTCTTTGTCAAAAAAACGGGTTGCCGGATAGCGACGGTTCCACCGATATACAATATATTTCTCGGCACCGGGAAGAGGGGTATCTTCCACAAAAATAAAATCATCTGCTTCGGCATTTTCTGACGGATCTTCCAAAACCAAAAGCTCTTCTTTTTCGGGGAATAACGGGGCGGAATAAGGAGAAACCAAAAGGTTTTTCCCTTTTGTGAGGGATAAGATCCTTTCACAAAGGGCGCGGTCCTTGGCTTGTCTTCGGTTTCCGAACATCATACCGTTTTTTTCATCGAGGGTAACGATCAGAGTCATGGAAAGATCCTTTTCTTTTATTGATAAGATTCAATGGCGGAAAAAATGTCTTTTTCTTTTCCGGCATAGGTGACCTTTTTGATCTTGCTTCCTTTCAGTGCATCTTCATCTATGCCTTTTATGCTTTCGTTTAAAGTGAGATCTAGGACGGGAGAACGGTCAAAGGCATTGGAAAGGTATTTTACCTCTTTCGGCAAAGTGACCGAGGTGCTTTTTCCGTTGTAGAGAAGAAGCACGCCGTCTCCAACAAGGACAAATTCATCCATCTTGGTGCTTTGCCAATGGGTTTCAAGAAAGGCGTTTTTGCCGATTTTTGCAGTGGATTTCGGAATGGAGAAGGTAAGCGCGGCGGTACCGCTGTTCCAGAAGGCGTAGGGTCCGATTTCGCAAAGGGTTTCGGGCAAAGTGACCTTTTCCAGTGCGGAAAGCGCGCCAAAGGCCTCTTCTCCGATGATCTCTACTCCCTTCGGCAGCTTTATTTCCTTTAAGCTTTTACAGCCGTAAAAAGCACCTGTGGGAATGGTTTTCAGCTTTTTACCGAAGGTGACCTTTTCAAGGCTTAAGCAGTTATCAAAGCATTCCTCGCCCATTTCGGTTAAGGAGTCGGGGAGGACAATGCTTTCAATGCTGCTTTTCTGAAACGCTTTTTTGCCTAAAACACGAAGCTTTTCGGGGAGCTTTACCGTGTGGAAGGCAGCACCTTCAAAAACGCCGTCGTGAATCACGGTGACAGGCGCACCGTCGATCTCGGATGGAAGATCCAGCACATTGGCATCGGCATTTTCGCTCTCGAAGGCTACGATCTCGCAGGTGTTGTCATTGTATACCTGATAGGTGACACCTTTGATTTCATCGGTCAGAATGACTTTTCGATCCTCTGTAGCAATGCTAGAGGGATCAAAGATGGGCTCGGGGGATTCTTTGACACAGGCAAAAAGAAGAGGGAGAAACATCAAACAGAAAAGAACGGGAAGGATCTTTTTCATAATAGTTCCTTTCGGATTTTTTTATTATCATAACCGAAAAATGAAAAAAAGTAAAGGGATAAAGAAAAAGGAAGCCGAAAAAGCTACTTCTCATAAGGATGAGAAAAACCTCGATGAATCTTTCATCGAGGTTTTTCTTGCGTCTACACAGTACAATTATGTGAATTTTTATATCAATTTTTCTCTATTTTTTTATAAACATTATTTTCAACATATATCATCATATTGTTATATAAAACAGCATAAAATAACACGCTCAATAAACCCGAGACTGCTCCTATAAGTGCATGATCAACATTTTGAGATTTTAACACAATGCCCAAGGCGCACCACACCATGAAAGAAAAGACAATTTTAAATCTATTTTCTTTTCTCCATTTTTTCTTGAAAAATGCTATTTTTTCTTTTAGTGTAAACGAACTATTTTCCAAAGCTTCCAATAAGTTGTTATCGGCGACCTTTTTATACTCATTGTCATCAATTTTTTCGCCAACAAAAAGCTCGTTTAGGGAAATGTGTAGTATGTTGCATAAATCTTGCATAATTGAAACATCAGGCAAATTCAAACCTCGTTCCCACTTTGAAACTGCATTTTTGCTTATATTCAATCGCTCAGCTAATTGTTCCTGTGTTAAGAGTTGTTTCTTTCTGTTTTCGGAAATGAATTTTCCGATTTTGATTTGATCCACAAATAATCACTCCTTTGCAAAAAAGTATATCATATACATTCACCTTGATACACATACTTGCGGTTTACTTTCTAAAATTATCATTAATTTTGTTGAAACCAGAATGAAAACAATTACTCACTGTCTTAATAGAATCAGCATCGCATTTGTATGTACAAAAGCTGACAAGGGCTAAGCCCAAACCCTTATTTTGATTTAATTGTTTTAAGTGAAGAAATCAACATTCTTCTAATTGTGCCACAATCGTTTTGCAACGTTTTATAATCTTCTTCGTTCATGCAATTCGTTTCAAAAAGAAGTTCCAACCAATATTCTGTTTCATAACACTCTTTCTGTGCTATTTCAAGTTTAGAAATAAAATCTTTTGTTCCTTGCGCATATTGTGCTTCGTGCAAATTAGCACCGATTGAAGTAGCGGAACGAAGAAGCTGATTTATTAAAACTGATTCTTTATGATTTGCTTTCATATCACGACAGAGAAAAACAACAGTTTTTGCAAATTCCTTTGCCTTATCTCTTAAAATGCTATCAGCCAAAGGTATCACCTCTAAAATTATTATACATAAAAATTAATAGTCTTTCAAGTTATATTCCGACTTCGTCGGAGTGATATTATTGCAGAAGCAATAGTGTTATTAAAACCTACGGTTTTAGTGGTATTTTATTCGCCCCAAACTGCCGAAGGCAATATCACTCGGCGTCAGCCGAATATCACTGCGAAGCAATATAACTCGCTGTAAGTATTTACGGCGAATAAAACTGCGAGACTTCCTTATGAGAAGTCTCGCAAAAGCTTCCTTTTTTATGGTTTTACGCAAATTGAGAACGGTAAAGCTCCGCATAAAAGCCGTTATCCTTCAACAAGGTTTCGTGGGTTCCCGTTTCCACTACATCGCCGTCCTTTACCACAAGGATCATATCTGCATTTCGCACGGTGGAAAGGCGGTGCGCAATGACAAAGGAGGTTTTGCCTTCCATCAATTTCAGCATTGCCTTTTCGATCTGGATCTCTGTTCGGGTATCCACATTGCTGGTTGCCTCGTCTAGAATGAGCATTTTTGCATCGGAGAGCATACTGCGTGCAATGGTGAGGAGCTGCTTTTGCCCTTTGGAGATGTTCAGACCGCCATCCTCCATACGGGTCTCATATCCCAAGGGAAGGGACTTTATAAAATTGTGGATGCCGGCTTTCTTTGCGGCTTCCTCCACCTCTTCACGGGTGGCACCCTCTTTTCCGTAGGCGATGTTTTCCAGGACCGAACCGCTCATCAGCCAGGTGTCCTGCAGGACCATGGTAAAGGCACCTCTCAGATCTTTTCTCCGAAGCTTCTGAATGGGAATACCGTCCAAAAGGATCTCGCCCCTTTGAGGATCGTAAAAGCGCATCAAAAGATTTACAATGGTGGTTTTACCGCCGCCTGTGGGTCCTACGATAGCAACGGTGGTGCCTTGGGGAATTTCAAGAGAAAGGTCGTGAATGATCTCTTTTTCGGGATCGTAAGAGAAGCCTACATGGTCAAATCGGATCTCTCCCTTGATCTCGGAGAGTGTGACGGCATCGGGATCGTCTGCCTTTTCGGGCATCTCGTCCATCAAGGTGAAAACTCTTTCTGCCGCAGAACGAAGGCTCTGCAGATCGGCAATGATGTTGGAAAATTCATTGATGGGACCGGAAAACCTTCTTCCGTAGAGAATAAAGGAAGAAATGTTACCAAGGGAAAGAGCACCGAGAAGATAAAAACAGGCTCCTGCCACACTGATAATGGAAATGGAAAGGTTGTTGATAAAGTTTACCGTAGGGCCGATGGTGGCTGCCTCGTAGTCTGCCCTATAATAGGCTTCGGATGCGTCGTGGTTCTGACGGTTGTACCGAAGAGAAAAGGCATCCTCCTTGCCGTAGGCCTTGATGGTCTTGGTGCCGGAGAGCATTTCCTCCGAATAGCCGTTGAGCTTTCCCAATTCTGCAGAGCGCTTGCGGAAAAGGGGGCGAACCATTTTGGTTCGTCTGACGGTGAGAAGGATGGAAAAGGGCAGGGTGATTAAGAAGATCAGAAGCATTTTCCAGGAAATGCGAAGCATCATAAACAGTGCGCCGCTGACGGTGATGAGAGATGTGAAGATCTGGATCATATCTCCCGTGAGGCTTGTGTTGATGGTGTCAATGTCGTAAGAAAGGCGGCTGATCACATCTCCTGCCTGGAGCTTGTCAAAATATCCCACGGGCAGCTCCAAAAGCTTGTTATAGGCTTCTTTTCGGATCTTTCTTGTGATCTTTTGGGAAAGACGGGTGGTGAGAACGGAGAGGGTGTAGGACAAAATGGCTGCAAGTGCATAACAAAAGAGCATTAATCCGCAGTAGCGGAAAACCACGGGGAGATCCACATCTGCCACACCTGTTTTTAAATCAAGCTTTATGCTGTCAATGGCTTTTCCCGAAAGGCTTGGACTGATGAGGGAAAAGGCATTCGAGATCAGGACAAGCAAAAGGCAACAAAGAGCGGAAAAGCGGAAGGTGAAAAGATATCTTCCGAGACGGAGGAAAACATTTTCTCCTTGGTATTTGCGTTCGTTTTTGTTTTCGTCGTACCTTGTATTTCTCATATCTGCATCTCTCCCATCTGTGAGGTGGCGATCTCACGGTAGATAGCGCAGGTGTCGGTAAGAGACTTGTCGGTTCCTGCGCCGCAGATCTCACCGCCCTCCAAAACCAGGATCAGATCGGCTTCCCGAATGGAGCTGATTCTTTGTGCTACGATGATCTTTGTGGTGTTGCTGTAGTTTTCCTTCAGGCCTTGTCTTAAAAGGGAATCGGTTTTGTAGTCCAGAGCGGAGGAGGCGTCGTCTAAAATGAGGATCTCGGGATCGCCTGCCAAGGCACGGGAGATGAGAACCCTCTGCCTTTGACCGCCGGAAAGGTTTTGCCCTTTGGAGGTGAGAAGATGCTCAAATCCCTCTTCCAATTGACTGATAAAAGGGAGTGCCATAGCACATTCTGCACCTTTTTCTACATTTTCATCTGAAAGATCGCGGGTGAAAAGAATGTTTTCCTTCAAGCTGTCTGCGATTAAAAAGTCGTTTTGGAATACCACACCGAATCTTTTTTTCAAATCTTCCGAAGGGATGCTGCGAAGGTCTTTTCCTTCCAGAAGGATCCTTCCCTTGTCGGGATCGTAAAAGCGAAGAAGAAGCTGGATCAGGGTGGATTTACCGCTTCCCGTTCCGCCGATAATGCCGAGGGTCTGCCCCTTTTCCAGGCGAAAGGAGATATCTTTTACGGTGGGGGACTTTTTGTTATAGGAAAAGGTTACATGTTCAAACTCCAAAAAGGCGGTGTTTTCCTTGGATTCCTTTTGCGGCATCAGAAGAAGGTCCTTGGGGGCATCCAGAACCTCACGGATGCGGTCTGCACTTGCCGCACCTCGGGAAAAGAGGTTGAAGATACGGGTGAGCATCAAGGTGCTGTTGAGAATGATGGAAAAATAGGACATAAAAGAGATGATCTGCCCGGGAGTAGAATGTCCGTTTTGCACCAGGACGGCACCGACTGCCACGACGGAGGTCGTTCCTATGTTCAAAAGAAGGGAGATGGATGGGGGAGAGATGGCGGTGGTGAAATTTGCGATCTCCTCGCTATGGCTTAAATCTTTATTGATGGTATGAAAGGAGCTTTTTTCGTACTCCACCTTGGAAAGGGCTTTGATCACACGGATCCCCGTGAAGGTGTCACGCACCTTTTCTACCATTTTATCTACTTTTTTCTGCTTTAAACGGAACAGCTTGATACTGCGTTTGGATATAAAGGTTACCACAAATGCCATCAAAGGAAGAAGAACGATCAAAATGAGAGACAGTGCCGGCTCGATAAAAATGGTAATGCCGATACCGCCGATAAGAAGAAGGGGGGCACGGATGCCGCCGCGAAACGCCATATTCAGCATGTGGTGAACGGCGTAGGTATCACTGGACATTCTGGAAACCAGAGAAGGGATGGTGAAGGCATCTGTCTGCGCGGAAGAAAGGGAGAGGGATTTGCGGAAGAGATCGGAACGGATCTTTTCAATTACATTTTTGGAAAAAAGGGAAATGCGCCTGTTGGCATAAATATTGGTCACAACCGCAATTACAGCACAAAGGACCATGAGACCCCCGAACAGAAAAATGGGCAAAAGGTTTTCTTTGCTGCAGCGAGGAGCAACTTCATCAAGAATAAAGCCCAAAAGATAGGGGATCACAAGGTCCATTAAGGTGCCAAGGGTCTTGATCACAAGGGTGAAGGCCACAAAGGCGGTATAGGGTTTGCAATAGGATAAAACTTTTTTCATAATATCTTCTCCTAAAAAAGGGAAAAGCAAAAAATATCTTCTAAAAACAGTTTATCCCCTCGGCAAAAATTGTCAATATTTTTTATGGAAAAAACTTGAGAAAAAAACAAAAAAACGCGTATTTTCGTTCAACTTGACAAATGATGCGATTTTGGGTAAAATATCCCTATTGCGAAAGCAAAATTGTCATTTTGACACGGAGGTTTATATGTTTAAGACGAAAAAGCTTTTTGCTTGTCTTTTGATTTTCGTGCTTCTCACCTCGGTTCTGGGTGTGAGTGTGTACGCGATGGACAAGGCAAAGGGCGCATTTGAAGTCGACGGAACCGAATACAACTTTGAAGAAGGTGTTGTGGTTTCCGAAGAGACGGAGCTTTCCGGCGAGGATAGCGCTTATGCATATCTGGATTCTTACGAGGACAATATGCAGACCGATCCCGATTTTAAGGAAAATTCCAAAGAGGCTGTGAAGACAGTCCGCAAGTCTACCCCCAGCTATGCCACCATCTGGTCACTCTTACCCCCTGTGATTGCCATTGCTTTGGCACTGATCACCAAAGAGGTTTATTCCTCCCTGTTTATCGGTATTCTGGCAGGCGGTCTGATCTACTCGGGCTTTGATTTTGAGACCACTGTGACCCATGTATTCAGCGATGGCTTTGTTGCCAGTGCTGCAGATTCCTACAATATGGGTATTTTGATCTTCCTTGTTATGCTTGGCGCATTGGTTGCTATGATGAACAAGGCAGGCGGCTCTGCCGCTTTCGGACGTTGGGCTACTGCTCACATCAAGTCCAGAGTCGGCACTCAGCTTGCAACAATCCTTCTCGGCTGTCTTATCTTCAT
>JAZUOK010000028.1:0-4152 GCA_045604665.1 Eubacteriales bacterium
TCTTTGATCAGCGTGATCTCAAGACCTGCGGTCTGGAGAGCGCGGATGGCGGATTCTCTTCCCTGTCCGGGGCCCTTTACAAATACCTCAACGGTCTTGAGGCCCTGATCAACAGCGAGCTTTGCAGCAGTTTCTGCTGCCATCTGTGCAGCGAAGGGGGTAGACTTCTTGGAACCCTTGAAGCCAAGTTCGCCGGCAGATGCCCAAGAAATGGCATTACCATTCACATCGGTGAGAGTGATAATGGTGTTGTTATAAGTAGAACGGATATGAGCTGCGCCTTTTTCGATATTCTTCTTCTCGCGGCGCTTCTTGGTCGTTCTTTTAGCTTTGGAAACTGCAGCCATGTTTTTCTACTCTCCTTTATTTCTTCTTGTTTGCAATGGTCTTTGCAGGACCTTTTCTGGTTCTTGCATTGGTCTTGGTTCTCTGACCTCTTACGGGAAGACCCTTGCGATGACGGATTCCGCGGTAGCAGCCGATATCCTTCATTCTCTTGATATCGTATGCAATGTTTCTACGGAGATCGCCTTCTACGGTATATTCGTTTTCAATAATTTCACGAAGCTTAGCTACGTCGTCATCAGTAAGATCCTTAACTCTGGTATCGGGATTGATGCCGGTCTTTTCGAGGATCTTCTTGGAAGAGGTCAGACCGATACCGAAGATATAGGTCAGGCCGATCTCAACGCGCTTCTCTCTGGGAAGGTCAACACCTGCTAAACGTGCCATACTGTTTTTTCCTCCTCTTAAATTAACCTTGCTTTTGTTTATGCTTGGGGTTTTCGCAGATCACCATAACTTTACCTTTTCTCTTGATGACCTTGCACTTTTCGCATATTTTCTTTACGGAAGGCTTAACTTTCATTTGATTTCCTCCATATTGGTATTAAAAAATTACAGACGCCGAATGATTCTTCCGCGGGTGGGGTCGTAAATGCTGACTTCTACCAGCACCTTATCACCCGGGATGATTCTGATATAGTGTTGTTGCATCTTACCCGAAATGTAAGCCAGAATCACCATATCATTGGGAAGCTTTACTTTGCTCGTGGCGTTGGGCAGGGTTTCAATGACCGTGCCTTGGAATTCCATTACATCGTCTTTTGCCAAAATAATTTCTCCTTTGGATTTTTCCAAATTACAATTCGGTTAAAATTTTTGCTCCGTCACTTGTTACGGCAACGGTATTTTCATAATGTGCGGAAAGGGATCCGTCCATTGTCTTAACGGTCCATCCGTCGGGCAATTGGTACACCTCTTTTTTGCCGGCATTGATCATAGGCTCAATGGCCAAGGTCATTCCTGCATAAAGGCGTGGTCCTTTTCCCGCTACCCCGAAATTGGGTACATCCGGTGCTTCGTGTAAATTCTCTCCGACTCCGTGACCGATATACTCCCGAACAACGGAAAAGCCAGCGCTTTCCGTAGTCGTCTGAACAGCCGCAGATATATCGCCCACTCGGTTCCCCGGCAGAGCCTTGGAAAGCCCAGCATAAAAGCTTTCTTCGGTGACCCGGATCAGCCTTTCGGCCTCGGGGGAAATTTTACCGCAGGGAAAGGTTCTCGCACAGTCTCCGTGGAAGCCGTTTAAATAGGCACCCACACCGATGGAAACGATGTCCCCTTCCTTTAGCACCTGGTGTCCCGGGATTCCGTGGATCACCACATCATTTGCGCTGATACAGGAGCTTTTGGGAAAACCCGCATACCCGAGAAAAGAGGGCGTGCCGCCGTGCTTCTCGATGTATTTGCGAATCTTCAGATCGATCTCACCCAAGGTTACCCCGGGTGCGATGATGCTCGCCCCTTCGTAAAGGGCGGCGATGGTAAGCTTGCAACTCTCCTGCATTTTTGCAAGCTGTGCGGTGTTCTTCAGTTTAATCATGCTTTCACTGCCTCAAGGATCTCTTTTTCGATCTCGTCGGGGGTCTTTGTACCGTCCACAGTCACGATCTTCTCTTTGTAATACTGAACAAGAGGCTCGGTCTGCTCGTGGTAAACGGAAAGCCTGTGAAGAACTGTTTCGGGCTTATCGTCCTCGCGAATGGAAAGCTCCACATCGCAGGTATCGCATCTGCCTTCAACCGCAGGGGGGGTATAGAGCACATGATAGGTCTTCTGGCATTTGGAGCAGAATCTTCTGCCGCCCATACGCCGAACGATCACATCATCGCTCACTTCGATGTCTACCACATTATCAATGATAACGCCGCTTTCATCGAGGAATTTTGCCTGTTCGATCGTGCGGGGAAAGCCATCTAAAATGAAGCCGTCTTTGCAGTCGGGCTTCTCCAGGCGATCCTTGACAAGGGCATTGACAAGGTCGTCGGGAACGAGAGACCCTTTATCTGTGTAGCGCTTAAATTCAAGCCCTAAGGGTGTTTCGTTTTTGATGGCCGATCTTATGATGTCGCCGGTTGAAATCGCCGGGATCCCTAAGGCAGCGCTGATACGCGCCGCCTGGGTTCCTTTACCGGCACCGGGCGCTCCGAGAAAAATCAATTTCATTCTGATTTACCCAAGAAAACCTTTGTAATGACGCATGGTGATCTGAGATTCCAGATCGCGAACGGTTTCCAGAACAACGCCGACTACGATCAGCATGGAGGTTCCACCGAAGGAAACGCTACCAAGATCAACGCCGCCTACAAGGCCGGAGATGATATTGATGATCATAGGAAGTACTGCAATGGCAGCCAGGAAGAATGCACCGATGAGGGTGATCTTCTTCAAGGAGCTTGCAATAAAGTCGCTGGTGGGTTTTCCGGGACGAAGACCGGGGATAAAGCCGCCGTTCTTCTTCAGGTTGTTCGCTACTTCAACGGGATTAAAGGAAATCGCCAGATAGAAGTAAGAGAACGCGATGATCAGAACGAGTTCGATCAATACATAGAAAATGTTGGTGGTGCTGAAGAGGCCAAGGAAGCCTGCCCAGAAAGAACCTGCCTTCGGATCGGGGAAGAACATTGCAATGGTCGCAGGCAGCATCAAGATGCTGGAAGCGAAGATGATCGGCATAACGCCGGACATGTTCAACTTGATGGGAAGGTGGGTGCTCTGACCGCCGTACATTTTGCGGCCAACCACTCTCTTTGCATACTGAACGGGAATCTTTCTTTCAGATTCGGTCATAAAGACAACGAATGCAACGATCAGAATTGCAATTACAATGAAGAGCGCGTACACCAGAATGGTGGAAATAACACTCTTGAAGGTAACATTTCCGCTGCCCAGATCCAAGGTGGTAACAAATCCGGTTACCATGGTGGGGAGCGCTGCAATGATGTTTGCAAACAGGATCATGGAAATACCGTTTCCAAGTCCGTATTCGTTGATCTTCTCAGCCAGCCACATAATAAGAGCTGCACCTGCACAGTGGCAAGAGATGATTACAACTGCTTTGAACCAGTTGGGATCGGAGATCGCATTCACTGCGCTGCTCTGAAGGGTTATATAGTAACCGTAAGAGGTGATCAGCGCAATGGCAACGGTTGCAAAACGGGTAATCTGAGTAATTTTCTTTTTGCCTTCTTCGCCTTGCTTTGACAGTCTTTCCAGTGCAGGAATTGCAATGGTAAGAAGCTGAATAACAATAGAAGAAGTAATGTAAGGGGATACCGAAAGTGCGAACAGAGTCGCTTGGGAAAATGCAGAACCTGACAGTATATTTAAATACTGGAGCATCGTACCTGAGGTCTCAGAAGAAAACCAGTCCGAAATGGCCTTGGGGTCAATGTACGGAACAGGCAATACACAACCGATACGATAGATCACAATGATCATCAGTGTGAAAAGCATCTTTTTTCTAAGATCAGGGAGCTTCCAAGCGTTAACGAATGTTTTCAGCACTTCAGATCACCTCAACCACACCGCCGGCTGCTTCGATCTTAGCCTTAGCGGCATCAGATACCTTATGAGCCTTAACGGTCAGTTTCTTAGTAAGGTTGCCGTTTCCGAGAACCTTCAGACCGTCAAGCGGCTTTGAGATAACATTTGCTTCCACGAGAGCAACAAGATCAACAACTGCGCCGTTATCGAAGATTTTTTCCAGATCGGAAAGGTTTACGATAGCGTATTCGGTAGCGAATCTAACATTGTTGAATCCGCGCTTGGGAAGTCTTCTGTATGCGGGCATCTGGCCGCCTTCGA
>JAZUOK010000029.1:0-4276 GCA_045604665.1 Eubacteriales bacterium
GAGGAGGTTTTGGAAACACTTTCCGAGCCCCTGCAAAAAGCGGCGAAACTAAGACTTTCTCAGCCCGAGATCAGTCTTTCCGAGCTCTGCCGCTATTCGGAAGAAGAGATCACAAAATCGGGACTCAATCACAGATTGCAAAAGCTTGTGATAATCGCAAACAAATTGAAAGAAGAAAAGGAAAACTGATATGAAATCCAACGGAGATTTTTACGCACTTTTGTTTCAAATGAAAAATATCAACCGCTGGGGACTGATGTATAATACAAGGCCCGAGAATCTAAGTGAGCATTCTGCGGAATGTGCCATTATTGCACATGCACTGGCTCTGATCGGTAACCTTCACTTCGGTAAAAAGCTTGATGCCGCAAAGATCCTCTCCGCCGCGCTTTTTCATGATATGAATGAGGTCTTGACAGGGGATCTTCCTACACCCATCAAATATTACAATGACAGCATTAAGGATTCCTATAAGGAGATCGAAAAGGTCAGCCAGGAAAAAATGCTGTCTCTTCTGGACGAAGAAACAGCAAAGGTCTATGAGGATCTTTTGTCTCTTTCTCCCGAGGAAAAGAGAATGGTCAAGGGAGCAGATAAGCTTTGTGCCTATATCAAGTGCCTGAAAGAAACCGAAAGAGGAAACAGGGAATTTTCCTCGGCGCTTTCTTATAATAAGGCGGCTTTGACAGAGCTTAAAATGCCCGAGGTGGATTTCTTTTTGGAAAACTACATCGAATCTTTCACAAAAAATATTGACGAAGTTTCTTTGTGAAAAAAGAAAAGATAAAAGGATTTTGCCGTGGCAAAATCCTTTTATCTGCATACAAAATAAAAATGTGTGTCCCAAGCAGGAATATAGGGAGTGTGTCTGAGGTACACCTTGTATTCCGGAAGGATCTTTTTTACCTGCAAGGGAATGGCAAAGAGATCTTCCGTCCTGTGATAAGCACTGATGCAAAGAGATGGGCGAAAATTTCGGATGATGTTTTCCGCGCCTTCAATGGCTTCCTTTTCTGCGCCTTCCACATCAAACTTGATAAAATCGGCACGATCGCAAAGAAAATCCGTCCGTCTTGCCTCTACCGCTGTTTTCCCATCGCCGGAAAGAGAAGCGCTTCTGCCGCTTTTTCCGTTGAACAAAAGGGTTTCATTCCGATTCCATGCAGCAAAGGGCAGGGGATTTATATGGGGAATCTCCTTTGTATTGTTTAAAAGCTTTTGAAAAGTTTTAGGATTGGGTTCTACGGCAAAGATTTTTCCGTGATCGGGGAAAAGACGGTGCCACTCCAGCACGGTATCTCCGTCGTATGCACCAAGATCTACATAAATATCGCCCTTTTGAAAAGGGATCAGAGAGAGAAGGTCTTTTTCCCGTTCGCTTTCGTTTTCCAAAAGAGGGGCGATCTTTCCGGTCAGCTTGTATTCAATGAGATTTTGAAAAACCTTTTTTGACATTTCATCGGAAAGCATCTCTTCTACCGCCTGAATGGAAGAAAGGTTCTTTTCATAAAAAGCGGTATCAAAAAGACCGCCGCCGAACAGCGGCACCTCGGGTGCGTAAAGCTCAAATTCCTTGGATAAAGACAGGATCTTTTCCATCAGGTCATCACGAAAAACACCGAAGGCGAGAAGAACGATCATATCCCCGAATTTTTCTTTCGCCTCGGATAAAGATATGATCTTGAAGCCGTGAACGGTTTTGTCACGCACATATTCGTCGCTGGCAAAGATACCGGAGATGGGAATCGCCCTTTCACGGCAGACTGTGATGATCTTGTCGCAGCCATCTCCCATACCGTAAATCAAAATGGGCTTTTTTGCCCTTTGTAAATAAGTCCAAATATCTTGCATCATACACCTCAATTCCATTTTTTACTATATCACAAACAAAGGAAAAAGTAAAGGAGCAGCTATGGAAAAAGCCGTTGGGATCGTCTCTGAGTTTAATCCCTTTCATTTCGGACATGCCCATCTTTTGACAGAAGTGAAAAAAGCCTTTCCCCAAAAGGGTATCGTTTGCGTTATGAGCGGAAACTTTGTGCAAAGAGGCTCCTTTGCCATTCAGGAAAAGTATGCAAGGGCCGAGGCTGCCGTTTCTATGGGAGCGGATCTTGTTTTGGAATTGCCTTTTCCTTTTTCTTCTCTTTCTGCCGAGAGTTTTGCAAGGTCTGCCGTTTCCATTCTTTCCCGCACTGGCATTTGCGATACCATTGCATTCGGCTCTGAGCTCGCAGATAAAAAAGAGCTTCTTTTATGTGCAGAAAATCTTTTCTCCCAAAGGTTTCAAACTGCCTTTCGTGCGGCGCTGGAGGAAAACAAGGGCATGGGCTTTCCTGCTTTACGGGAAAAGGTGTATACCGATCTGTTCGGCAGAACCGAAATTCTTTCATCACCCAATGCTTCTCTTGGCGTCGAGTATCTTTTGTCTGTCTTTTCTTTGAAGGCTGATCTTTCTCCCTTCGTTATAAAAAGACAGGGGGAAGGGATCCTGTCTCTGAAAAGCGAAGGAGAATTTCTTTCGGCGACCGCGTTGAGAAATATGGTGAAAAACGGTGAAAGCCTGAAGGGGAATCTTCCCGATGTGGTGCTCTCCGTGATCGAAAAAGAAGCATCCTCCGGCCGCTTTCCTGTTTTTATGGAAACCTTGTCTCCTGTTCTTTTCTATTTGATCAAAACCAAGGGCAGAAAAGAACTATCCTCCTTTTACGGCTTTTCCGCCCTTTGTGATCGGGCAAAGCATTTTGTGGGAGAGAGCTATGATCTTGAGGATCTGGTAGGTAAAATGAAAAACGCCACCTTTACCGATTCCCGTATCCGAAGAGGCCTTCTTGCACTTCTCTGCGATATTCCGCGCTTTGCCGAAAAGGAAATGCCTTCTTTTTCTATGGTGTTGGGTGCAAACGGAAAGGGAAGAGAAATGCTCTCTGAGATGAAAAAGACAGCGTCTATTCCTGTCTTTACAAAGCCTGCACATGCACTTCAAACCAAAGACCCTCTTGTGAAAAGACAATTTTCAAGAGAAGCTCTTGCCGATGAGATCTATGCAATGGCGTTTCCCAAGAGCCAAGGGGGCGGGTATTTCTTGAAGAAAAGTCCTGTCATATTTTAGTGCTTCTTTAAAAAATTGGCTCTTTGTCGATTCTTGACTTGCCGTGGGACTTATGATAAAATATTTTTGTTTTTTGACGATGTTTCAGAAAGGAAGAGGTGAAAATGAAAAAGCAGTTTCATAAGAGTACAACTCGCATTTTGTCATGTCTTCTTTGTTTTTTGCTTCTTTTTACCCAATTTTCTTTTATCGCCTTCGCCGAAACGGTTCGTGACGGCACGGTTAACGGTATCGGTGTCAGAGTCAGAAGCGGCCCCGGAACCAATACAAGTGTACTTTTACATAACGGAGCGCAGATCAAGCTGAATGTGGGCCATTCGGTAAAGGTTTACGGCGATAAGGTAACCGGCAGTGATCCCAGTTACCCCGAATGGTATAAAGTCAGCTTTACATACAGCGGTGCGTCTTTTGAGGGCTACATTTATTCAGAATATGTTACAATCCACGCGCCTTCCGATATCCCTGTAGTAGAAAATAAGGATTTTGAAACCCAGCTTGCAGCGTTCCCAGAGAGCTACAAGGAGGCTTTAAGAGCCCTTCATGCCATTCATCCGTCCTGGAATTTTGAGGCGGTGGATACAGGGCTTGATTGGACTTTCGTCCAAGAAAAAGAAAATCGCCTTGGTTGGAGCTACATCAACGACGGCATTATTTCCCACTATTCCACCGCGGCAGGCTCCTATGACTGGGAAACGGATACTTACTTTGTAAAAGAAGGCTCCAACTGGTATCAGGCCCACCCGGATGTGGTTGCCTACTTTATGGATCCTCGCAATTTTTTAAACGACGCCGAGGCATTTCAGTTTGAAAAACTTGCCTTTTCTGCTGTTACCCAAACAGAAGAGAATATTGCTTCTATGCTGAAGGGTACTTTTATGGAAGGCAAGACCACGCTGAATAACCAGGGTGCTACAGTCAGCTATGCCCGCGCCTTTTTGGATTCTGCCGCTGCTGCCAATGTCAGTGCATTCCACTTGGTTACCCGATGTATTCAAGAGGTAGGATGGGGAGGTACTGAATGTGCCCACGGCACCTATCCCGGTTATGAAAACTTTTACAATTTCTTTAGTATCGGTGCATATACCGGCGCAAAAGACGGTATGATCTATGCCAAAAACCAAGGCTGGGATACCCCTTATAAAGCAATTATGGCAGGCGGTTCCTTCA
>JAZUOK010000030.1:0-2831 GCA_045604665.1 Eubacteriales bacterium
AAACGCAGGCGCCTTGGGTAATGGAGGAGCCGTAGAAGATGATTTTCTTATTCTTTTCAAAGGGAGGCGCCTCTTCCAGAAGGGCGTCCTCTTGGATGCCGATCTCCACTTCCTCCACTTCACTGTAAAGGGGGAAGTGAATGGTGATCTCTGCTTTTCCTGTTTCCAAAAAGCGAACCAGGCTTTCATACCCTGCCGCCGTATTTGGGGGCGGAGGGAAAAATCCGCAAAAGCGGCCGTTTCGGTAAAGGTCAAAGCCCACACAGCCTGAAGGGCTGATATGAGGGGGCATTTCCCGAAGGGGAGACTTTACCCGAATGGCAACATAAGGGGAATCGGTGACAAAGCGGATCCTGCCGCCCGAGGTGGCGCGGCAAAGGCCCGTGACGCCGTCGCTGACCGCAGCTGCATCTTCCTCTTTCATACGAAAAAAGCCCTTTTCGTCAAACATAAGGCCGAATAAAAATTTTGGATTTTTTTTGATATTAAAAAAGCGTGCATCGGGAAGGTCTACCCGTTTTTCCACCTTAAAATTGGAGTCAAGCTCAGATATGGTCTTCATAAAAACGCTCCTTTTTTCTTCTAATCCTATCATAGTACAGGGGTGGAAAATATGCAAGACAAAATCTTCCCATATATTGCACTTTTGTTCCAATTTTGGTATAATAAGAAATGGAGGGCGAAATATGAAGATACATTATCACAAAGAAAAACTGCAAGAGATCATCAGCGACTTGCATCATTTAACGGGAATCAGCCTTTCTTTTTTGGATGCGGAGAGAAACACCCTTTGCAGAGTGGCAAAGGAAAAGGATTTTTGCTCTTTTTATCAAAAGGAAGAAAATCACCGAAGTGCTTGCCGCGCATCCGATGAAAAATTGATCCTTCGCTGCAAGGAAAGCGGAGAATACGAAAGCCACATTTGCCCTGCAGGGCTTTACGATGCGGTTCTTCCTATCAAAAAAGGGGATCTGACGGTAGGGTATATCCTCATGGGGCGTATTCGGCTGGAAGGGGAGAAGCATTTTCCGGAGGAAAAGTATTTATCTTTGTATGAAAAGATCCCTGTTTTTGATGAGAAAAAGCTTTCCTCTCTTCGTTCTCTGTTCGGCAATATTCTGTTTTCCTCTGCCATAGAGGTGGAAAAGGAGGAAATTTCGGATCAGATCAAACATTATATGGAGGAAAACTTGCAGGAGGATATTACGGTGTCTTCCGTATGTGCAAGGTTTTATATTTCAAAAACCTCCCTTTACCGTCTGTTTCAAGAGAATTTCGGCACATCGGTAAAGGAATATCTTATCTTTTGCCGTATAGAAAAGGCAAAGGAATATCTTCTAAAGACCGACGAGCCTGTTTGCCGTATTTGCGAAAAGGTAGGCGTACCCAATTATACTTATTTTTGTAAGCTTTTTCGGAAAAAAGAGGGGATGACACCCCAATCCTTCCGCAAGAAGGAAAAATAAAAAACCGACTTTTTAAGTCGGTTTTTTTGTGGCGATTTTTTATTTTCCCTGTTCGAGAGCCAGGGTAACGGTGGTGGTGTCGCAAACTTCGGCAGGGCCGTAGTACTGAATGGCGCCGGGGTATACATACATGGTTTCCTCGGACCAGGTTGCTCTTCTTTCTTCAAAATACTTGAAGGGAGCACCGTCAAGCTCTACAAGGGCTTTTTTGATAACGGGCTTGTCTTCGCCGTGTCTTCTTTCCATATTCATCATCTTGGTGATGGGCATACCGCCTGCAACCCAGTTTTCGGCAGGCTGGGAAAGATTGGAGATTTTGGAAAGGTATCCGGTGTAGCCGTACTGAATGAGCATAAATGCATTGAAGCCCAAGGAGTAGCAGTAGTCGGAGTCGAAGTTAGAGGGGAATGCACAGCGGCCTTCGTAGCCAAGGAAGTGGTGAAGGGGGCTGAACTTGCCTTTGTAGGTGCCCTTTTCTTTTCTTGCAGCAAGGTTTTCCTTTACCATTGCAGAGAAGAGCTTCTCGGATTCAATGAGGGATACCTGCACATTGCCGTGGGGGTCTCTTTCCAAAAACAGCTGCTGCTGAATGGCCTGGGGAAGGATGGCAAATACCTTCATGGATTCTGCGGTGAGGCCGTTTTTAATAAAGTCGTATTTTGCTTCCCAAGAGGGGAGATTGTTAAATTCGTCGGCTTTCTTTCCTGCCAGAAGCTCGTTGATCTCGTGAATGAGAACGGAAAATTCGGGAACAAATTCCACAACGCCTTCGGGGATCAGTGCTACACCGAAGTTCATGCCCTTTGCGGCTCTGTCACAAACGGAGTTTGCAAGGGTATCGGTGATTTCGGCAAGGGACATTTTCTTTGCAGCAACTTCCTCGGAAATGAGGCAAACATTGGGCTGGGTCTGAAGGGCGCATTCCAGTGCAACATGGGAAGCGGAGCGACCCATAACCTTGACAAAGTGCCAATATTTTTTTGCACTCTTTGCATCTCTTTCAATGTTACCGATGATCTCACTGTAGGTCTTGGTAGCGGTGTCAAAGCCGAAGGAGCATTCAATGTCCTCGTTTTTCAAGTCGCCGTCAATGGTCTTGGGGCAACCGATGACCTGAATACCTGCTTTTTCAGCGGCAAAGTACTCGGCGAGAACGGCAGCGTTGGTGTTGGAGTCGTCACCGCCGATGATCACAAGGGCAGTGATGCCGTGCTTCTTGCAAACCTCTGCCACAACGGCAAACTGTTCGCGGGTCTCAAGCTTGGTTCTGCCGGAACCGATGATATCAAAACCGCCGGTATTTCTGTACTGATTGATAAAATCGTCATCGAAAACAACAAAATCGTCTTCCAGAAGTCCGCTGGG
>JAZUOK010000031.1:0-3105 GCA_045604665.1 Eubacteriales bacterium
AACTCCACCTAAGAGAGTTGAAGAAAAGGGTTTACAACGTGCGAAGCACGATGTAATATATATGAAGAAGCCGGCGTTTATGACGTTGAGGTCCCACCTGTTCCCATTCCGAACACAGTAGTTAAGCTCAACTATGCCGAAAATACTTGGCTGGAAGCGGCCCGGGAAAATAGGTCGTCGCTGACTTTTATATTCCTCCTTAGCTCAGTCGGTAGAGCGCATGACTGTTAATCATGATGTCGCTGGTTCGAGCCCAGCACGGGGAGCCACACGTAAGCCTTGAAAACCTAGTGTTTTCAAGGCTTTTTCTTATCTTTCGTTGGTTCTATTTGCCGGAACCAACGATTTGTTTTGAAGTAAAACTTCTTCAATTTTTACTTCACCTTACTTTTGACGCAGAGTTTCTTTGAACAGTATCGAATAGTTTTTGGTAGTGGCTTTTTGTGTTGTTGCTCGTTTTAACAGCCATCAGTTTTTTCCGTTTGAAGCAAATCTGAAGTAAATTTTTGAAAATCGATATTTTGACCATTTTCTGCAATTGGGGGCAATTTTACTGTTTGAACGTAGAATAATTTTTTGAAGTAAAAAAAGTGCGATTTTTTACTTCAAGTAAAATCCTAAGCAATTCTGATGAACTGCTTAGGACTTTTGCATATCAATTTTCAAATGTATTTTTCGTTTTTCTTGATCTAACGGATCAGTACAAGTTTGTCTGCGATATTCCCGTTTTATTGCTTATTAAGTTGACAAGTTGATATCAAACTGTATCAACTTCTTGCGATTGTTTGCCAAAATTTCATCATTTCCTATTGTAATGACGAAGAAAATATGCTATAATATATTGTGCAGAGTTGTATTCGTGCCTCAATGGGCGAAATTCTGCGGTTATTATCGACGACTATCATGCATGATGAACAAATGAAGGAGATAACGATGGCAATGACAGTAAGCTATAACAAGCTGTGGAAAGTTCTTGTAGATAAGAAGATGAGTAAAGCAGACCTCAGACGTGCAGCTGACGTGGCACCGGGCACGATGACGAGTCTTCGAAGAGATAAAAAAGTATCTATGGATGTTATGCTTCGTATCTGCGAAGCCTTGGACTGTGACATTGGCGATGTTATGAGCGTACACAAAGGAGAATCGGACTGTGAGGCAGAATGCCAACAGAACTGAAATGGCAGTTCGAAAATGTCGCTGTAAAAGCGACCATAACAAATGAAAAATATGCGATAATTAGTATGAAAGAGTCTTATGAAAATAACGCTTGCGTTCAGTAAGAAATAAACGGAGGTAACAAGCAATGGCAGCCAAGAATAAATACGATGTTATTTTAGAAAAGGTCGGCAACCAACCCTTAAAAACAACGAAGGTATTATGCTCCGCGTTGGGGCTTGGACTCGCTGCGGCTAAAGGTATGGTGGACAAAGCACCGGTGACCATAGCTTCGGGAATTGACGAAGCAAAAGCTCTCGATCTTAAGAAGCAGCTCAATGAGCTGGGTAACATCGTGTCTGTTCCCGGCTTGAAGATCGATGACGAGTCTGCTCCCGCAAAGAAAACTGCATCAAATAAATCTGCTGCCACGGACGATGCATTTGATGCCATATTCGGTGCAGGTTCGGCTCAAAAGGCTACTCCTCCGGTGAAGAGCAAAGCTACAATGAAAACCGAAACCAAGAAAACGACAAGCAAAACCTCTGCGAAGGCCGAGACAAAGACAACTACAAGTAAAACCTCTACGAAGACTGAGACAAAGACAACGACAAAGAAGAAAACCGCTGCAGCAAGTGACGATTTTGATGCCTTGTTTGGCGGCACTACCCCGAAAGCAGAGACAAAATCTACGACCAAAAAGTCCACGCCCAAAGTTGTGGATAAGCAGGTTGTCATTGGGGAATATTTTGCTGAATTGGCACAGCTTCGACAAGGGATCAAAGAAACCGGCACGTACAGCGGCGATGGTGATATGAAGCCGGAGATCGCTCTTGCGATGTACGGTGATATGGACGCGCTCTTTTCGTGCTTCAAGAAGCAAATCATCACAAGCTCTATGCGCATCGATCGTAGCGAGCTTGAAAAGCAGTATAAAAAGCTGGACAAGAAAATTGAAAAGATGAAAAAGGCAAGTCGCCTTGAAAAGATGATAAGATGCTTTTCTGATGATGACCAAAAGGTCCCATGCATAAGCTACGAGCTTGCATTGCGTTGCCTTCGTAACAATCGCCCCGGTTCCTATCTGAACTATCTGTATACGGCAGCGGCAGGCGGTGATCCTCGTGCGATCACCTACGAGCAGAGATATCACTCCACGAATACCAATGACGCAAACCCATTTTCTTGGATGTTTGACATTAAATTTAATGGAGAGTTTAACTTTTATCAAATGTTCCATTATGCCGTTCGAGGCATCGGCTTTGACTACTCTCCTTACTATCCCGATAGCAGCATAGCTATTCCTGCCTCGACTTTCGACGAAGTAAATGTAAATGTAGATAAGCAACGTGCTAAGTCGCTGGCGGAACTCCTCCAAACTCTTTCGTATTTTGCGCTTCCCGAAAATATCGGCACCACAGAGTATAAAGAGCATTTTGGTGATTTTTTGCCGAGTGAATTGCAGATCAAGATCGCACGTCACTGGTTCTTTATCGAGGATGACAGGCTCGTTATGTCCGATGAGACAAAAAAACTCCGTGTCGAGATGAAAGAAAAAATAACGAACGCTGTTTGTAATGCTCCTGCAAATGCTGCGGATACTGCAAAGAAAACGACATCTGACGTTAAAACTGCCACAGCAGAGACACCGTCCGAGTCGAAAAGCGAAACTGCACCTCAAATCTTTTCGCTTGATTTGGGTGACGGAGATAGCTATGAAGGAGAAATGAAGGACGGTAAATATCACGGAATGGGTACGTATCGTTGGGGTAACGGTAACGTATATACCGGCGAATATGTAAACGGCGTCCGTCAAGGCAAGGGCAAGTTTGCTTTTGCAAGCGGCAGTAGCTACGAGGGCGAATGGAAAAACGGCAAGTACCACGGTAAAGGTAAATGGACGAATGCCGACGGCAGTTATTATACCGGCGTTTGGGAAAACGATGATAT
>JAZUOK010000032.1:0-1516 GCA_045604665.1 Eubacteriales bacterium
TTGACATCGTTCATAGTAATGCCTGCATCGTAAAGGGCACCCCAAAGACCTGCCTCGCCGATGGCGTAAACACTGCAGCCGGGTGCTTGCTCCTTGAGAAAGGATGCAGTGGCAAGTGCGCTGGTGTAAAAATGGTCCTCGGCGACCTCAAGCCCCATGCGAAAAAGCTTCTGCTGAAGTTCTTTTGTGGTGTATCCGCTGTTGTTGGTCAAAAAGAGATATTCTTTCTTCTCCCGGTTCAGCCAATCAATAAACTCTTTTACACCCGGTAAAATCTTATTTCCGTGATAAATGACACCGTCCATATCACAGATAAAGCCTTTTTTCTCGTTGAAATTCAGCATTTTTTTAACCTCTTCTTCTAATTTGCATTTTTATTATATCGCATTTTTTATAAAAAGAAAAGTATTTTTCAAAAAAGGGAGCAATTTGCTCCCTTTTTTATGCTTCTTCCTTTTTCATTTCTTCGTGGCGCTTGACCTTGGCGGTGCTTGTTTTAATCAGAGGCTGGGTCTGGAAGGTCAGGTGCTTGATGTGTTTGTACCCGGGAAGGGTCTCGTTGATCTTAACGATCTCCGATTTCATAAAGGCTGCAAAGTCTTCTTCGGTACCCTCGGGCATTTTTTCACGGAAAAATTCCTTTGTGTAAACGATCTTGGCGGAAACCAAAAGGTCGTCCTCCTTTTTCTTGCCGTAAACCATCACTTCGCTGACGAAGGGAAGCTTTCCGATCAAGGCTTCCAGTTCCTCGGGGTATACATTTTTGCCGCTTTTTAATACCAATACATTCTTTTTTCTTCCCGTGATGAAAAGAAATCCGTCTTCGTCGATCCTGCCAAGGTCGCCGGTGAAGAACTTGCCGTCCTTTAATACTGCCGCTGTTTCCTCGGGCATTTCATAGTAGCCAAGCATCACATTGCCGCCCTTTGCACAAATCTCGCCGATGCCCTCTTCATTCGGGTTTTCAATGGTAATCTCAACGGAGGGGAAGGCCTTTCCTACCGAGCCGTAGCGCATATCCTTGGGGTTTTCTGCAGTAAGAACGGGGCTTGTTTCCGTCAGACCGTAGCCTTGCACGGTGAGAATACCGAAATCATTAAATCCCTTGGCAACATTTTTATCAATGGCGGAAGCACCGCTGATGATAAAGCGGATCTCGCCTCCAAGCTCATCTAAAATGCTCTTAAAAAGCTTTCTTCTGACATCAATTCCCACCTTTAAAAGACCTTCGCTGATCTTTAGGGCATTTTTTACGGTTTTGGTCATTCCTTTTTTCTCAATGCCGCGCCAGATATTGCGGTACATCACTTCCAAAAGAAGGGGGACACAAACAAAGGTGGTGATCTTATATTCCTTCAAATTCTTCTGGACATGGCGAAGACCGTCGCAGAACATATTGGTGGTACCGGAGGCGAGAAAATAGGTGAGTCCTACGCTGCCGAAGGTGTGGTGGAGGGGGAGAAAAACCAGGTTGCGATCTCCGGGGTAAAGGTTTTCCACGGATAAAAGATCGTAG
>JAZUOK010000033.1:0-2947 GCA_045604665.1 Eubacteriales bacterium
TTTACAAAGCCGCCCCAAAAAGGGTTATATGTCTGTCTTCTTCCAAAGGAGTACATCGGTTCAAGGTCCTCAGTCAAAGCGATGGAAATGTGGCTGAAACGAGAACGGGTACAGACACGGATGACTCGTGAAACAAAAGTAGAAGTGTAGGTCAAAACCAGGTATATTTTCTTTGACAAATCTGTGCCTCCTCTCAAAATGCTTTCATCGGTCTAGTATAGCATCCAAAAAGGATTGGAGTCAAGAAGGTTTATCGCTTTTTAAACTTTTTTCGCAAAAAGGAGCTTATTTATGGATTTTTCTTTCAATGCATTGGGGCTCTCCCACAAATACATTTCCGAAAATGTAAAAGAAGGAAGCTTTTGTATTGACGGCACCGCCGGCCGCGGCAGAGATACGCTTTTTCTTTCAAATCTTGTTGGAGAAAGCGGCAAAGTACTCGCTTTTGATATTCAAAAAGATGCAATCGAAAGCACCAAGGCGCTTCTTCAAAAAGAAAAAAGAGAAAATGTCACTTTAATCCACGACTGTCACAGTAAAATGGACCGGTATGCAAAAGACAACTCTGCAGATGCAATCATGTTTAACTTCGGATGGCTTCCCGGAGGAGATCACAATATTTTTTCCACGGGAGAAACCTCGGTTTCGGCGATCAAAAAGGGGCTTGATATTTTAAAACCCGGCGGTGTCATGACCCTTTGTATTTATTGCGGCAAGGAAACAGGCTTTGAAGAAAAAGAGACTCTCCTCTGCTTTCTTTCTGCCTTGGATCAGAAAAAGTATTCCGTTTTATTAAACGATTTTATCAACCGAGGAGGCAATCCTCCCATCGCAGTGTTCATTTTAAAAGAGAAAACTGCCCTTGACAAGACAAACACCTGATGCGATAATATTTTCATACTCAAAAAGGAGTTTGATATGGATACTAAAGAAGCAATTGAAAAAAGACGCTCTATTCGAAAATTCAAGCAGATTCCACTGGAAAAAGGGACCCTTTTGGAATTGATCCGTCTCGGCCGCCTTTATTCCTCGGCTATGAATGCACAGCCGATCCGCTTTGCTCTGATTACAAAAAAGGAAAACAGAGATGCTCTTTTTTCTTCACTGAATTGGGCAATGCGCCTTCATCCTTATAAGATCGAAGAAAATGAAAGGCCTGTGGCTTACATTCTTCTTTTGGGAAAAGAAGAAGAGTCTTCCTTTTTCGATTTTGATTCGGGCAGTGCCGCTGCAACCGTTATGCTGGCCGCAAGCGGATTTGAGATTGAAAACTGCTGCTTAAAAATCCCGAATCCGAAGGCAGTCGCTGCTCTTTTCCATTTCGAAGGATACATCCCCTACTATGCAATCGCACTTGGCAAAGGGAAAGTGGAAAGCTCAATTATTGATGCCTCCGATTCCATTTCTTACTACTTGGATAAAAATGAAAATTTTGTAGTTCCGAAAAGAACTGAAAAAGATGTTTTGATTTATTCGGATATGGAGTGAAAAATGAAAGAATATACCATTACGCGAAAAACTGACAATTTCGATTGGGAGAAAATTCCAAAACTTAAAATAGATACGCCACTTTTCCCCGGTGATGAAGTTTTTATCCGCGCTTTCGGACAGATCTGCTATGACAACGATGCCCTTTATGTTCGTCTGTCTTGCGATGAAAAGGATATCCGCGCAGAACTTACCGGTCCTCTTGACGAGGTGTGCAATGACAGCTGTATGGAGTTTTTCTTCTGCCCCATGGAAGAAGACAAACGGTATTTTAACATTGAGAGCAATCTGAACGGCGCGATCTTTCTTGGTTTCGGAACCAATGTACACACCCTTGTACGCCTGATCCCCGAAGAACCCTCCATCAAGCCCGTAGCTCAGAAAACAAATGAAGGATGGGAACTTACCTATTCCGTGCCCTTCGAATTTATCAGAAGATTTTTCCCTGATTTTTCCCCGAAACCCGGAAGCTGCATTCGCGCTAATTGCTATAAATGCGGCGATATGACAAGCCGTCCCCATTATTATACCTGGAATGAAACGCCGCCTCTTCCGAACGCCGCTTTCCACAACCCGGACGGTTTCGGAAAAATGATCTTTGCATAATAAAAACCCGCCTTTCGGCGGGTTTTTATTATTCTACATCGACACCTTTTTCAAAAAAGCGGATATTCAAAACATAACCTAAAATCACAAAAAGCAAATAGCAACAGACTGCGGCAAAAACAATTCCCTTTGCAACCGCAGGATCCATTGCAAAAAGATCATTTGTTGTGAAAATCTCCATAAATCCGGGAGATGCCAATGCTAAAATCAGCATAACCAAAAGGACAACGATCTGACTTCCGATGTATAAGCAAAAACCGATTAAAATCGAATACAAAATCTTTCTTGACACAAGTCTATGCCCAAGGATAATTCCCATAAAGCCCCATTGCAATACAGCAACAAACTCCAAAAAGAGGATCAAAAGGAGCATAAAAATTAGAAAATAAATATCTGAATCAAAATAGGTTGCAACCGGATGCAAAAATGATTTTAAAAGAAGGGCCGTATCCTTATTTAGGTATATTATGCAAAGTGTTAAGAGGATCACAGCAAAGCTTACAAGCATCGTAGTATAAGCTGTAATTGATTTCGACATGTAAAGCGAGGATTTTGAAACGGGGAGTGTATGGGTCAAATAAGACTCATCGCCGTAAAAACCGGATCGAAATGTGACCCAGGTGCGCATAAGGCAGTTAATTAAAATACTGAACATCATCGAAATCGCAGTACCGCTTGCCACAGAGGAAAGAATACTGAGAAACAACGAGTCCCCTGCTTCTGAAAAGATTCTTGACAAAATACCGAAGAAAAGAGAAAGAATGAAAAAGACGGACAAGAACTTAAACATCTTTTTCATATCGTATTTTAAAAGCTTTGTCAGCATTTGAACATCCTCCTAAAAATTTCATCC
>JAZUOK010000034.1:0-1796 GCA_045604665.1 Eubacteriales bacterium
GCAATGAGGGCAGGGGAAGGTGACCGCATCAATATAGGGACGGTGCAGCTCGATCTCATCGGGACAGTTGTTGCTTAAGGATTTCAGCTCTTCAATGGAACCGATGGAATGACGGTGGCCGCATTCACATTCCCAAATATTTAAGGGAGTACCCCAATAACGGTTACGGGAGATGCCCCAATCCTGAACATTTTCAAGCCAGTCGCCGAATCTTCCCTTTCCGATGGACTCGGGGATCCAGTTGATGGTGTTGTTGTTCTTGATGAGATTTTCTCTCACATCGGTCATGCGAATAAACCAAGACTCTCTTGCATAATAAATGAGAGGGGTATCACATCTCCAGCAGAAGGGATAGTCGTGCTCAAACTTGGGCGCATCAAAGAGAAGTCCGCGTGAGGACAGGTCTTTCAGCACTTCCGGATCTGCATCCTTTACAAACAGTCCTGCAAAAGGAGTGTTCTCGGTCATACAGCCTTTGCCGTCAACCAGCTGAACGAAGGGAAGGTCATACTTTCTGCCCACTCTCGCGTCGTCTTCACCGAAGGCGGGGGCAATGTGTACGATGCCGGTACCGTCGCTCATGGTAACATAGGTATCGCAAACGATAAAGTGGCCTTTTTTGTTCTGCTTTGCCGCAAGCTCTCCTGCGATGGCAAAGAGGGGCTCGTATTCTTTGCCTTCCAGATCGCTTCCCTTAAAGTTTTCCAAAACCTCAAAGGCACTTTTTTCTTCCGCAAGAGGAGAAAGAACGGTTTCACAAAGCTTTGCAGCAAGATAATAGGTCTTACCGTCTGCAGCCTTTACTTTTACATAATCCTCTTCAGGGTTGACACAAAGGGCAACATTGGAGGGGAGGGTCCAGGGGGTAGTGGTCCAAGCGAGGAAATATGCATCCTCACCGATGACCTTAAATCTTACAACGGCACTCTTTTCCTTGACAGCCTTATATCCCTGTGCCACCTCGTGAGAGGAGAGGGGGGTGCCGCAACGGGGGCAGTAGGGAACGATCTTAAAGCCCTTGTAAAGAAGGCCTTTTTCATAGATCTGTTTCAGCGCCCACCATTCGGATTCGATAAAGTTGTTGTCGTAGGTTACATAAGGGTCGTCCATATCCGCCCAGAAGCCAACGGTGCCGGAGAAATCCTCCCACATGCCCTTATATTTCCAAACGCTTTCCTTACACTTCTGAATAAAGGGATCAAGACCGTATTCCTCGATCTGCTCCTTGCCGTCAAGGCCCAGAAGCTTTTCTACCTCCAGTTCTACCGGAAGACCGTGGGTATCCCAGCCTGCTTTACGGGGAACCATACAGCCTTTCATGGTGCGGTAACGGGGGATCATATCTTTGATAACACGGGTCAAAACATGTCCGATGTGGGGTTTACCGTTTGCCGTAGGGGGGCCATCGTAAAACACATAAGGCTCGCCTTCTCTACGGGATTCGATGCTCTTTTCAAAAATTTTGTTTTCCTTCCAAAATTCGCCTACCTTTTTTTCACGGTCCACGAAGTTCATATCGGAATTTACTTTTTCGTAAATCATGGAAAACCTCCCTTAGTTTTTGCATAGAATTACTGATAGCGATACAAGTAATTCTTCTAAAATCCATTCTTTTACCGATATAATCTACCATATAAAATAGGAAAAGTCAAGGAAAGGGAAGACTTTTTTCCATTTTTCTCTTGACAAACAATTTTTCCTTTGCTATAATAACTCCCGCAACAAATTCGGTGCCATAGCCAAGTGGTAAGGCCACGGTCTGCAAAACCGTTATTCCCCAGTTCAAATCTGGGTGG
>JAZUOK010000035.1:0-13995 GCA_045604665.1 Eubacteriales bacterium
GGTAAACGGTACTTTCGCGCTGGGATGTGCCATTTACCTTATAGTCATAAGACTTGCCTGCTTCGGCAGGACGAGGAAGAGTAAAGTTGTAACCGTAAGGAACAGTCGTGGTATTGCTACCGGCTTCCTTGTAGGTTTCGGTAATGGTAACATCCTTGGGTGAATAGGTGATCACATAGTGGATATCCTGGGTCAGGCTTGCAAGAGCACCCAGGTCTTTTCCATCTTTATCCAGAATGGAAACGGTACGGTCATAATGGGTCTCACCAACATTATAGAAGGCATCCCACTGAGAAAGTGCTCTTGCTTCGATACCGTTATCTTTTATCTGGGTGTCAACATCTGCTGCAGACATATCTGCATCCAGGGTAAGAACAGCACTCTGTACCTGCAAGGGAATCAGCGCAGTAGAATCCACAGATGCCTTGTCAACAACCTCTGCTTTTACTTCCACAGTAACCATAAACTGGGAAACAAGACCGTTCAGAACTGTCTCATAAGCGAGAAGGGTATCTTTTATTTCAAAGGTCGGAGGATATATATCCTTATTGCTTGCTGCTTTCACAGCAGCTTCCAAAGCGGCATACTCTTCAGTCGTAATATTGTCTTTCACATACTTCTTACCGATGAAGTGCCAAGTCTTCCCGCTGATCTGGCTGACAGCGTCAGCACTAAATTCAAGATCACCGTTTAAAAGGTTGTCGATCTGAGCCGCTTTTTCCAAAGCAGTTTTTCCAAGCTTATCGATTTCTTCCTGCTTTTCCTTCAGAAGAGGCGCAGCTTCTTCTCTAACCTTTTTCTCAATCTCCTCTTTTGCTTTTTTGGTGGTGTCGTGGTTGGGGTCATTCAGCTGATTTGCAATCTCATCCTTAATAGCCTTTACCGCTTCTTTATACAGGTCGGAATTGGTATCATTCAGCTGCGCGGTGATCTCCGCCTTTACTGCAGCTTTTGCCTGATCCAAGGTCATTGCATCTGCATTGACACCCAGCTCCTTGGCTGCTTCACGCCAAGCTCTGAGGATGACTTCGTCTTTTGCTTTGTTGAAAATGTCTTCATCGGAAAGAGCAAGATAGGTATCTACCGCACCTTCCAAAGTTTCTTCATCAACTGTTTCTACACTGTTTTCCTCAGGGTTGAACAAAAGGTCCATCGCCTCTTCAAGCTTTGAAATGAAGCTTGGGCCATCGGGATGGAAACCTGCCATTACAGAAAAATGTTTATGCGAATATACATATCTCTCATTGATCGCATCAATTTCCAAACGCAAAGCCTCACCCTGTTTACCTCTGAGGGATTCCAGGCTAAGATTCAGATTTTCGTTAGCGCCGGAAAAATCCTTGTACATTTGGTTGTCAAGGTACTCGTTGGATGTCGTAATCGCAGTCTCAATATTCTCTGCAATTGTATCTTCAACGATTTTTCTTGCTTCGTCAATGATCGTTTGCTTATTCTTTTCGATCTCTTCGTTGATCTTTGCTTCTACCTTGGCAAAAGCCTCGTCAACAAGTTTTTGTTTGTTTTCTTCAGTCCAATACTCATCAAAGATTTGATTCCAAAACTTGTCGAGCTGGTCTTTATACTCGGGATTTACTTCATCGCTGCCCGCGAGATATTTTTTCAATTCACCGAGCAATTCATCAACAGACTTCGCTACCAGTTTTTCATACTCTTCCAGCAAAAGCTTATGAGCATCCTGAATGGTGACGATCTCATCCTCGGAATTTTCGGGGCCGTTTGCGATCGCCTTCAGTTCCGCGGAAAGCGCTTCCAATTCGGCAGAGTTGTCATTGATAGCAGCGATCTGCTCTGCAAAGAAGTTAATATCCTCTTTCATAGCAGCACCGTGCTCCAACATAAACTGAAGCTTGTTTTCAGCCTTAGCGTAAGCTTCGCAGTCCTCTTCCAAAGAGAACTTGCCGTTATGAGAATCATAGTTATCCAAAAGCTTACCGATAGCTTCCTTCACCTTACTGCCGTCCTTCAAGCCAAAGGTGTAAGAGTACACAACAGTATCCTCTTGCTTGATCTCGTAAGTGATACCGTCGTGAAGAGTGCGGAGATCTTCAATCTTGCCACTGAAAAGATCCATTGCCTGTGTGAAGGTGCTGTAGGCAGAGGAGATCTTGCTGTAACCGTCAGCAAGCTCAAAAGGAGTTCTGACAAGAAGCTCCTGCAAGCTGCGCTCCAGGGTGATCAACAGGGAGTATGTAACTTCTACATGGTAGGAGTTGGCAGGCTTATCAAATTCACCCACATACATTTTTCCCTTTACCGCGTCATTTACTTCGGTAAGCGGAACCTGGATATCCTGGCCGGGATTTCCGTCAGGCTGGGTGTATTTCAAAACTGCCTTGGTAGGAGTCCATACCTGACCGTCTGTTTCGTAAGGGAACGCAGTAATCGTCTCAGTAGCCGCATCTATCGAAACAAGACCGGGGTTCTTCTCATCGGTAGGAACTTCTACCACATAAGTTTCCCCAACAAGGCCGGTGCAAGCCAAAATGGCTTTTTCAAAATCCTTGTAGTCATAATTTTCGGCAATAAGGCTACCGGATGTACCGTGCCATTTGCCGTCCCATACCGGGCCGTCGTGCTCTTCCAAAGAATGGGAGTGCTCGTGCTCATCAAGGCCGAGAGCGATGGCGTTGACCGTAGGCGTCAACAGCATCAAAACCGACAATACGAGCGAGGTTACTCTTTTGAAGAACTGCTTCGTTTTTTTCATCGTGCTTTTCACCTTTCTTATATGAAAATTCACCGGATAGTCCAGCTTTGAACGAAAGATTTTTCTTTGTTCTTTCCCTCAAACGGCTCTCAAAACCGCTCAGAAAAACAATCGTAAAAAGTTTAGCCTATATAGATATTCTATTTTATCATTTTTTTTGCAGAAAATCAATATAAAATCTGTTTTTTTTATAAAAAAATTAAGTCAAAAATAACCAAAAATTCTTCCTTTTTTTCTTTTTCATTTTCCATTTTTTCAGTCAATTTTACCAAAGGAAACAATACGATTTGCAAAATAAGTTCCTTCCGAAAACATCGTACCACTCATCATCAAACAAAACTGCCCAAATGTTCAGTCGAACACTTGGGCAGAAACGCTATTATTTTTTAAGATTGGAGCACGATGAGACTGTAGTAGGATTTCGCACCACTTGCCGTAGTAAATACGACACGATATGTTCCGGCGGCCAGACTGCCGGTATTTACTTCCACCGTGCTTTGGTCCGCAGCCGAACCGGTACTTCCTTCCGCGGCCGCATTGGAAGAATACCCCTCTCCATCCTTGGGATAGATCTTCCAGGAAAGATCTGCTTTGCCGTCAGTTCGATTTACCGCAAAGGCAGCAGCTTCCGTTTTCTCCTCAATCAAGTGACTTTCTCTTTCCACACACAAAGCTGTTTCGTCATCCACAACGGTGAATTTGATCAGAGGTGTCGTATGTGTCCATCCGCTGACAGTTGCAAAGGATTGGAAGTATGGCGAGGATGACATATAGGCAACCTTCATAATTCCACTGGTCATTTTTTCATAAGGAGAATGGAAGGTAAGGGTAAATGTTCTTTGTTGTGTTACGGTTTCGATCGGTACCACAATATAACTTCTATCCCCTTTTTCCGGGTAAGGCGTATAGATATTTTCTCCATCTGTCAGATAACTTCCTGCGGGAAATTCTCCTTTTTGAAGGGTTACTTTTAGTGTCTCTCTTCGTGTCGACCAAAGATAACTGCTAGCTGAAGCCAAATTCTGCGGTGCTACTCTCACATCAAAGGAAAACTGATCATCGATCATATCCGTTAAATGGTAGGTTGTTTTATTTCCTTGACTATCTGTTACCACATCCTTAGAGCCCGTTGACAGATCGCCGTTAAAATAATACTTATCTGCAGTAGTCTCAACAGTCAAAGGTTTCTCGGAGGAATTTTCCCCTGCCGTATTCTCGGTGACCATCGTGATTATATAGGTACCTGGATTATTCCCGTAATCGTCTCCCACCTTGGCTCGGTCGTAGAAGTCGATAAGCAAAACATAGTTCTCATCGTATGCATTTGCAGAGACAAGCTTTGCAAAAAAGCTCTCGTCAAGCATATTCTTAAAACTCGCCAAAGGAATCTCAGTTTCCCTCTCTGCCGTCGTTTCATAAAAATAATACTTCGGTGAATACGCGCTTTCGCCTTGCTTTTTGCTCATATCGATGAGCGTCAATTTTGTCCCCTCAGGGAAAGGCTCATTTAAGGAAAGAGAACGAGAATTATAGTTTTGCGGAATAGAACCGTTAAATACAAACTGAGCAGTAACAATGCCATCAATCGTAACCGTAACAGACTCTCCACCGTCTGCACCGCCGTTAAAATAAGCTCCCTCAACGATGCCTGTTTTCGCCGTGGCAAGAGAAAGCTGGCGAAGAACATCAATACGGTAGATCAATTTTACAGAACCGTAGCTATCCTCCAAAGTAATGTCCACATATCGTTCGGAAGTAGCGTCAATAATCGTATTGAAATAGGAGAGATTAAATTTCAGATCATTTGGACTGTATTTATGCGAAGCACCCAAAAGAAGTCCTTCGTTTCCAACTGCGCTTGCCAGATCCACAGCATCATTTTCATTCAGCTGCATGGTAATACCGAAGGTACGGTCTTTTTCCTGTACCGTCAGCGCACCGGGATCGGCAAAGAAATCGTTTTCTTTCAAAGTAATGTTATGGGCAACCACACTTGTTACACGAAAGCTTACCGCAGCAAAATTTCTAAGGGAGTAAGAAGAGTTATCTTCATTTTCTCCATAGGTCTGCAATGCCATCTGCTGACGAACAAGAAGATCCGCCTCGTCATCATCGGGCACACCGTCATTGGGAGTATAGTCATCCAAAAACGGTTTCAAGATCACTCTGGCAAAGCCGGTATAGTCAAATACACCACCCTCCACCGGCGTGTTGGTGCTGTCGTACATTTTCCAGGCGGCGGAAGAATAGGTTACCGATTCCCCGACTTCACCCGGCATCATTTCCATCGTAGCAAGGAAGGTGTCGGTAGCACCTACGGGGTAAGCAGGTTCATTTTCCTCGTTCACATAGGTCTCGGAAATAATTGCCTTGATGCAGGCAACATCTTCCCAATAAAGACTTGGATCATTCTCAATATCTTCTGCAGTAAACCATTGCGCGCAAGTTCCGTCCACATCATCAAAATCAGCCTTGCCGTTGCTGAAATAATCCTCGCCTGTGAATGCGGATACGGCAAAGGCATAACGAATATCCCAAGCCTCGGCAGTTGCACCGCTGACGGTAACAGGTCCAACAAGCCTTGTTTCCATGGTATTGATCTGGGCACCGCCCATCTGATCGGGTAATTTTTTGCCCGGCTGCAGAACGGGGATGTAAAGTGCCGTGTTGCTTTGGGGGATCATACTTTCCGTATTATTCCTTGCAACTACACGGTAGTCATACTTTTCGGTAGGTGCAATATATAAGGTGTTGGACGAAGAGGTTCCAATGCGCCAGTTCTCCGCACCGTGCTCGGAAACATCAACGGTATAGGTGATTACATCTGTCAGAGGAACTACTCTGAATTCAGGATCCACACTGGTCTCAAAGGAACTGAAGGTCCTCTTGGGTGTGGTATCCTCTGTATCTACGCCGTGTTTGTAGTGAATATAGTATCTTTTTACAGCAAAGTTTGTATTCTCGTTTGCAGCGTAATCGGAATATGCAACGGGATTGGATGCAGGGATCTTCGTGGTAAAATAAAGTCTGTCACGAAGGCCGTAGGAAGCCATCTTCATATTTGTGGAAAGATGCAGATCCAGCTGAACATAAAGGGTCAGATTGGAAAAGAGGATCTGTTTAGAACCGGGAGATTTTGGCATGGCATAGCCACCGATGTTGGCATCGGTTCCAAGATCGATCCGATAAACATCGCCCTCTTCCACTGTCTTTACAAATTCTATATTGCTGTCATCAATCACAGTCTCTCGGATCTCGGATGCCGTGCGGCCATAGCTTGCCCCCTTTACCGTCATTCCCTTGGGTGCCACGAAGAAAATGACAGGGTCTGGCACATAGGTGCTTCCCGTATAAGGATAATCATACGCCTTCAACTGCAGCTGAACAGAGCTTTCGGAGCCCGCATCTGCAGAAAAGGACATAGTATTGCCGGAGCCGGCAATACCGGAGACCATATACCCAATGAATTCCATTTGATTCAGGTCTTTTACGGTAGTGACAGCAATTTTGGTCTTGTGAAGGGAAAAGGTGTCGCCGCTCTTGGTGTACACCTTCATTTGGGAAGTCGCCGAAGCTCCCGTCAATCTTCCGTGGAACACGCCGCCGGATTCATCACGGGAAATACTGGCAGAACGGTACAACAATCTGCCGCCGGGGACATTGGGGATGGTATATACTACCTTCAACAAATACTTGCCTTCACCCAAATATAAAAGGCCGCCGTCGGTATTGTTGCTTGCACTTTGGGTTCTATGGGGCTCAACTGTGAAAGCTGTTTTTGTTTTGATCGTCCAGGTGTCATTTTCATATTCCGCATAGATGATATCCGCAGACACATTTGCATTGGTCATAGGAAGGCGGAAGGTGGAAACCTGTAATGTGGGCGCAGCACTCGGCTGAACACCTGTGTCCACATAGGCTCTAACATAATCTTCATCAAAGATCGTCTCTATCTGAATCTCGCCGGTAGGACCATAGCCCTCGTTGCGAAGGCTGAGTGCTCCCAGGTAGTCAATTGCACTTGTATTTTCGCCGTACCACGCAGCCGGTGCTACCGCTTTATCTTCCCTCATAAGCAAGATTTCCGGAACATCATCTCTTTTAAAGATCACTACACCGGTGTGTTCCTCTGTTCTTACTGCGCCGGAATGGCTGGTAAGTGTTACATTTGCCTGAATATTGATCCTTGTATTATGATCAAGATTCAAAGAGGGGGAAACAATAAACTTAGGCTGTCCCAGTCTTGCCTGCTCTGCCGTTGATTGATAATAATTATCAAGGGTCAAAGTGAGTTTGTTATCCGCTTTGGATATGCTCTTACCGGAATACTTTATAGCCTGTAACAAGGCTACATCCTCTACAGGAATGAAGCACTCGTTCCCTTCCCCATCGGTATAGCTTACCTGATATGTAATCTCCACCGTTTTATACGCCCACGGATAGGTGGCGCTGGTGTGGGTCTGCAATCTAAAATACATCGGCGACTGGGCTTCCTGCTTGGATGTCATCGTATCAACACCGTTGACGACTGCGCCTGCGCTGAAACCACTTCCAACGACATCGCTTGCCCATACATCTGACAAAATCCTTCTTGCGTTGGAAGAGGAATCCATTACGATCTCAATGGCTTTGGCGTCTCCGTCAACGGGTGCGGTTGTATCCACATTATAACCCTTATCCCAAAGGCAGGTATCGATGGAAACGCTCACCGTGATCAGCACCGTCGTAATATCGGAAACATCCGGCGTAGCAATGGAGGTATAAGTCAAGGTGCCCGTTTTGGAATTGGAATAGGTGCCGGTTCCCTGCTGAAGGCCGCCCGTTTTGGTGTCCAGATCAAAGGGAGTAAAGACAGGTTCCTCCAAAAGATTAGAGCCGGAATGCCAAGTCTGAATGGCAATACCTTGTGCTACAGCAATGCTAAGCGTATGAGAAGTATTCCTTCTAAAGGACCATTCAATGCTAAGCAGGTTGTCACCAAGAGGGATGGTGTGTGCCAAGGGATTTTCCCCATCGGTACCGTCGGAAGTCAGGGTCACTCCATTCGCGCCTTCTTCAGAGCCTTCATCATATAAAATTGCCGTAATGCCATAATCTTCTTCGTTCACGGTAATCCCCGGAGGCTCAGCGTTCAACACCGCACCGCTTGTATTCTCACCCGAATTACTTTCACTATCCTCCACAGCGAAAGCAATATCGGCACAGAAGGGCAATGTTACCATACAAAGAGCAAGAAGCAATGACACAATCCGCTTCATATTCAGTTTTAACATGAGCCACCGCTCCTTTCATCCATTTATTTTTGCAACACGAAGTCGCTTTCCGTAAACACCTGAGTGGGATCCGCCTTATAAAAAACAAATGTAAGAGGGTTTTCACTGTAAGCGACAAAGGTAACAATACCATCCTTATCATCATCATTGATACGGTCATCTGCCATATCAATAATACAGTATCTGTTAGGATTTCCTTCCAACTCAGCCTTAGCCTTGCTGGGATAGGTAAACTGAAAGGACTTTTGCTTGGAACCAAAGGAAAAGGCATCCATCATTACCAGAACCTCGTTGGTTCCCGAAGAATCTCTTACTACGATCCTGGGTTCGGTCTCGGGCTTTGTGATCACAAATGTTGCCACCAGGGTTGCACTGTAGGGTGCTTTCGCATTTGCCCATACGGTGACCTTAGAGCCGTTCTGAAGTGTTCCCAGATCCTGGACAGACAGGGTAACCGCTGTTTCGGTCTTTGTATTTTCGTTAAAGGCGAGCACCTGATCGCTACGAACTGTTTTCCTTGCACCGGTATCCACCTGACATTCAATATCATAGGAGATATTTGCACCGGACCAATTTAGTTCATCTTGAAAATTATAAAGCTTGAAGGTGATCTCTGCCTTACTTAGATCAGTAAAAGAGAGATAATGTGTTTTGATGGATTCAGCAATCTCTTCCTCCAGGACATCGCTTGTAAAGTAAAACTTTGCTGCATCCGCCTCATTGGGATCCACATCTTTTGTCTGAATATATTTTGCAACGGTAAAGCCCAATGCAGCAGTCAAAAGGATGCCTGCAATCAGGAATATATAAAACAGCTTGCCGCGGCAAAAATGCGGTGCTTTTTCTTTAAACTTCATTTTGTCCATAGCAGGCTGTTCTCCTTTCTTAATTGATCTGTTCTGTTGTAATCGTCACAGTAACGGCGTCTGCTTCATACATATATTTTTCAGCAGCAGCTGTGTCCCATTCTTCATCGCCCTTTTGCCAGACAGCCTTCAAAAAAAGACCTTCGGCATTTGCAAGGGGGTCAAGGGAAATAAATTCCGTTTCGGTATTTTCCAACAGCGGGATCTCTTCCCCATCCGCTACCGCAGAAAAAACAAGGGGTAAATTCTTGGTAGAAGAAAGTGTTATGCTGCAGCGAAGCGCAACCTCGCTCTCATTTTCGATCTCAAAGGGCCAAGTATCTTCGCTTCCGGGATACATCCCGACAAAAGCAGTAGCTTCGGTGACCGAGATCTCTTCCGTTACCTGAAATTTTGCCACTCTGGCAGTATCTCCCCCGGAGGAGCGGGTCACATAGCCGGAGAAGGTCACGCCCGTTACCACCATTGTCACTACAAGCAAATACCCGATCCACACCAGAGGTGAGATCCTGCGCGGTGCTTTTTCATTTTTGGAGACTTTGTTTTTCATTCGTTGAGGCCTCCTGCTTTCTATCCTTGGGGCTCGAATCTCTGAAAGAGAGCCAGATGAGCAAAAAGCCCAAAAGCGTGATGCAGAGCATCCCAAGGGGAGTCATAATAAATTCCTGTACTGCACCGATACCGGGGATCACAAGTATCACCTTACCCACCACATTTTCCTTGGCGATGGGGGCTTCGGTATCAATGTCATTATTAAAATCACCTTTGGTGATAAAGCCTTCCTTTGTTATCTCTACAATACGGTGAGTTACAAGACTTCCACCTTCGGAAACATAAGTTATAACTTCCTTTGCCTTATAGTCCTTCTGCTTTGCAACTACCACCATATCGTTTACAGAGATATTCGGCTCCATACTGCCGGAGATCACCACAGCAGTGGTAATGCCAAAAACGGTAGCGT
Source organism: Eubacteriales bacterium (assembly GCA_045604665.1). Lineage (GTDB taxonomy): Bacteria > Bacillota > Clostridia > Oscillospirales > SIG627 > RGIG5579. The sequence goes on from JAZUOK010000035.1 coordinate 9,829, forward strand.
GTCTGTTACCGCGCACCTGACGGAGAATGATGGTCGCCAAATTAAACACCAATAACAATGCCAATAGGGCGGTCAGTAAAATACTGAAGACCCGCCCAAGGCTCTTTATTTTTTGCATTTTTCCTCCCGTCTGCGGCTGATCGGCAGCATAACAAGAAGTACGCCACTGATGCATATCAGAGTGATATGCACACCAAGCATAGCTGAATCACCCGTCTGAGGAGGCTTCGGGGAAATGTAAGTGCCATCGTCTTCCACAACGATGTAAAGCCCCACTCTTACCCGATCGGGATTGCCAAAGGCGAATTTATTACCAAGATATGTGTCCACAATATCCTGAGCGTCATCATCATAATAGGTCCATAGCCAATTAATATCAAAATCCTGCAGCTGGCCGCCGCCAAGGGTGCCTGTTACTGCGCGGATCACCTGATCTTCCTTTACACCCTCGGGCAAAGGAAACTCAGCGGTATCGGAAAAATGTGTACCGGAAAGGGCTGCCTTCACAGGGATCTTATCACTGGAGTCGATCTGATACAAAACAGCAGTGTACTTGGTTTCTCCGCTGACATGGTTCTCCAATCTCACAATATTCACACCCTCGGTACCGGGTGCGATCACATCCTCGCCGTCTTCCGATTTTACACCCTCGTACTCGGCAAAAAAGAGGTCCAGCTCCGCCGAGCCGTCCCAGCGGACTCCCGTATCCGAATCCCATTGAAGGGATGCTCCTTCATGGTCGGCAGTGTAAATCAAGGTATGACTTGGCTTTTCGCTTCTGCCCGCATAGGTGAATTTGATCACAAAAGGAAGAGTCGCAATTTCCAATACAAAAAGTATCAGCGCCGTGGGAAGCAGCCACAAGCGATGCCTGTCGATCCATGAAAACACGCTCTTTCCTCCTATCTGTTTTGATTCAAAAGTTTATTTACTTTATTCATATCAAGCCACACAGGGGGTGTGATTTCATATCAATAAAGAGGTGAAATTTGCCCCTGCCCTGCCACACGAGCAGGGGCATGTATTATTTCAGTTTAAGTAAGGTTGAGTTGAACTCGATTAGGGAGCAGTGGTAATAGGAGGTGCAACAGTGCCGTTAAGCTGAACTGCGGTAACGGTGATAGCAATGTTTGCTTCGAGAGCTGTATCATTGTTACCCATAAGAGTATCCTTTTTATCCTGCTCATCAAGTTCGTTTTCGGGAGTTGTGCCGTTATCAGCGGTCTCAAAAGCCCATTCCCATCCGATGCTGTGGGTCTTACCGGCCTGGAAATTGGTAGGAAGATTACCAGCTTCAACAACTTCTGCAGAAGCCAGATCATCGATAGCAGTAAGCAGAGCATCAAAAGAAGCTACATAATTACCGTCAAAAGACCACTTAATGTTAGGGTTATCTTTAATAGCTTGAGCGCAATCGCCGGTAACAGTAACATCAAAAGTATAGTCAACTTCGGGAGCAGCAGCACCGGAACCGGAAGTCCACTCAAATCCAAAGGTAGATACTTTAGCAGATCCGGGAGCAATCAGGCCATTTTGAAGGATACCATTATCATCGTGATCAAACAGGTCATCGATCTCGATAGTGGTAGCTTCGAAGCCCCAGTAAGCAACACGAGCCTCAGCTTCGCCGGTTGCCTTAGCAACATACTTTGCGAAGGTTCCGCCTACGAAGCAGGAAGTAACGAGTACGAGAGCAAGAACGATCGCTGCTACTCTCATAGAACTAATTTTTTTCATAACAAATAGTCTCCTTTAAATTTAAATTGTGGAGCGAGTTTTCCCATCTTTGGGAGACCTTACGGTGGGGGAAAACTATTCGCTCGCAAATCTATATTACCGCTTAGAAGACATGTGGCTGCCCTTTTTGCGCGGATAATACACAAAATAATAAATGCGAAAGAGGTAATATACTATATAGTATATTAGTTAGTAGACACAAAAAAGTGTCTACTATATTTTTCGCTTTATGACTCTTTCTTTTCGGAATCCGCCTTTTCTTCAGCAGATGCCTCAGCCTTCTCTACTGTGGGAGTGTCTGCTTCAGTGCCTTGCAAAGAACGAAGTCTTTCAATCTCTGCCTCAAGCTCTGCAGTCCTTTTGTTTTCTTTGTTGGCGTATTTCTGTCTGCGGATAATATCATAAATGATAAATGCCAGAAGCGGAACACCGATAAAGAGAACCATGCCTAAAGGCTCCTGAAGGAAAAGAGCAAAATCACCAACCTTGGCAATGCGGAACAGGTAAATGCCTACCAGGTTGTCCTGATGTACGGGATCGGTATCGCCGCTGGGGTTGGCATCGCCCTTGGTCTGCCACTGAATGCCACCGTCTTCCGCTTTTTCAACCGCGGTGATTCTATGTGTGATAACGGTAGTAGAGCCTTCCTCCTCCATAAAGGCGATCACATCGCCAACCTTCAGTTCCTCTGCCTTTGCTCTTCCGACGAAGATCAGATCGCCTACCTCAATGTGATCGGGAGCGTCGCCACTCATGGATCCACTCATTACCACAAGAGGAGTAACAGACAAAACAGAAGGGGGTCTCTCCGGATAGAGCGTACCTTTTACAATAATGGTAATATTGCAGATCAGGAAAAATGCAAATACCACACAAAGTACAAGGCCGATAATGGACAAAACCTTATGTCCGGTAGATGTGGTTTTCTTTGTTTGTTCGCCCATAGTTTTTGTGTTTCCTTTCTATTATAGAAAAACTTTTTGGTTTCAAGCAACCTGCGGTCAAAAAAATTGGGCAAAATGACCGTAAATTAAAAATATTGCTTTTTAATATTATACATTATAACAACACCCTGTGTCAATGGAGGACTATCTCATATTTTCCGTAACAATTTGTGCAAATCGATGAAAATAAAATTTGCAAGTACAAAACCACACCATAAACAAAAAAGAACGAAGATTTCTCTTCGTTCTTTTTCGCATAGTTTGAACTTAGTGGCACGAATAAAATGTGCCTGAAAACTTGATTTTCTTATAAAATATAATCTTTAATAAACTTACAACAAGACACTTCCACCAACTCACAATTTTCAAGTGCTAATAAAGATTTAATATCTAAAACATCTTTGATATTACAACCGAAGTAAATTTCTTTCTTTTCTTGCTTTTGAATAAAATGATTAACTGTAGATGAAATTGCATTTAGACATTCTTCTTTATTGAATTGGATTTCACCCCAAGTACCACAATAAACCTTTGAACCATTAAATTTTGTGAAATATTCTGAAATCTTTTCAGAACTACTCGGCATTTCTTTTTCACTATCAAAAACAATAATATAAATCTTTTTCATAGATACCACTCCAAATAATATTACCTTTTCAAATTACTCTTTGCTGTTTTAATAGAAGCAATCAATAATATGCGAATTGTTGAACAAGTTTTATTAATGGATTTATAAGTTGCTTCATCAATATAGTCAGTTTTCAACAGCATTTCAAGCCACTTTCCTGTTTCACTTGCTTCTTTTAATGCAATTTCAAGTTTAGCAATGAAATCTGCACAGCTATGACCGTATTTACTTTCCGCAATATTAGCACAAACGCTTGTTGCACTTCTGCCAATTTGATTAGAAATTACAGTTTCGTGTTTTGCACGAAGTTCTTTTGTCAGTTTTAGAACATCTACCGATAATTGCATTGACAAATCAGAAAGTTTATCCTTTTTCATTGCTTTCACCTCACTCACAGTTTTGATTATACCATAAATTTGCACGAAGTGCAATATCGTTGGGCGTTAGCCCACATCGTTTGTGCGAAGCACAACAACGTTTGCCAAAGGCAACCTCGTTTACACCGAAAGGTGTAACATTGTTTTGTGTCCACAAGCGAAATGATGTTATCCTTCGGATAAATGATGTTGCGAGTAAACTCGCAAATGATGTTGTGTCCTAAAGGACACAAACACAAAAAGAAAAAGCACACCGTGTGGTGTGCTTTTTCTTTTTGGCTCCCCCTGCTGGGCTCGAACCAGCGACAACCTGATTAACAGTCAGGTGCTCTACCGACTGAGCTAAGGAGGAATATTTGAGCCTCAGAAAGGAATCTGAGGCTCTTTGTGTCAGCGACGACCTATCTTCCCAAGACCCTTCGGTCTAAGTATTGTCGGCATAACGAAGCTTAACTACCGTGTTCGGAATGGGAACGGGTGT
>JAZUOK010000036.1:0-5142 GCA_045604665.1 Eubacteriales bacterium
CAATGTGGAGCCGGATAACACCAGTGCGATCATTGCTCTGCAGCAGAGTGCCGCGGTTCCCTTGGAGCTTCAGAGAAAAGCCCTTTATACAGCGGTGGAACGCCTCGGCATGATCTGGCTTGACTTTATTTTATGCTATTACGATTCTTCTCGTATTATGCTCTTCAGAGAAAAGGGCGAGCTTTTGGGAGGTGTGATCCCAAGAGAAGAAATGCAGAATATCCTCTTCTCCTGTACCACGCAGGCAGGTGCTTCCAGCCATTGGAGCGAGATTGCGCAGATCACTACCCTTGACAGACTTTTAACCGCAGGGGTGATCCGCTTCTCGCAGTATTTGGAAAGACTTCCCGACGGCTATATAGCCAAGCGCGAGGAGCTTCTGGAAGAGGTAAGACAAAAGGAAGAGGAAGTTGAAAACGGTTTTCAGGCTTTGCCTTAAAATAAATCAAATATAAAGGAGGATTTTATGAAAAAGAAAAAGGACCTTCCTTCTGAAAAGGAACTTTTGCAGGAAGAAAAAACAGCTTCCGATCAAAATGAGATTCAGGAGGAAACAAAGGACCCGGGAGAATGGATGCAGGAGGATGTAGAACTCTTCCATACCCTTTTTCCCGAGGTGAAGGGTGAAGACATTCCTCAAGAGGTTTGGGACCGCGTGGAAAGGGGCGAAAGCCTTGCGGCAAGCTATGCGCTTTTTGCGGTTCAGAAGTACCGAGAAGAGGAAAAGATTCGCAAGATCAACGAAGAAAACGACAAAAAAGCACCCCCTCGTATTCAGGCAGGTGCTGCTGACGAGAACTACTTTTCTCCGGAAGCGGTGAAAAAGATGACTCGCAGTGAAATCAAAGAAAACTACGACAAAATTTTATCTTCCATGGAAAAATGGAACTGAGAAAGGATGAAAAACTATGGCAATTCAAAACTTTATTCCCACTCTTTGGAGTGAAACACTTTACACGGAACTGGAAAAGGACTATGTAGGCGTAAAGCTCTCTTCCCGTGAGTTCGAGGGCGATATCCGCGGAGAAGGTGACCGTGTAAAAATCTGCGGTATCGGACCTGTTACCGTATTCGACTACAACAAAAACCAGGATATGCCTGCTGCAGAGGTGCTTTCCGATACGGAAAGAACCCTCATTATCGACCAGGCAAAGGGCTTTAATTTCTTCCTGGATTCCATCGACCTTGCACAGTCCAAGAAAAGCTTGATGCAGGCGGCTATGAAGGAGGCCTCCGGTGCTCTTTCCGATGTGGCTGACCGCTACATCTATTCTTTGACCGATGACAAGGTTACCGTTCTGGAAAATGACGCTGTAAACAGCACCAATATCATCAGCGTCATTGCGGATGCAAGAAGAATCTTGATGGAGAACAATGTTCCCAACTCCGCAAAGATCTCTCTGGAAGTACCCCCTGCCATTGAACAGAAGCTTGTTCTGGCAAAGGTGCTTCGCTCCACCGACAATGTGGAGGCACTCGGCAGAGGCTATATCGGCTCTTTTATGGGCTTTGATATTTATGTCACCAATAACATTACCCCTTCTGCTGACGGCGCATATCGCTGTATTGCAAGAACCGGCAGAGCCATTGCCTTTGCAGAGCAGGTTTCTGCAGTAAAGGCGTATGAGCCCGAGCTGCGCCACGGCGATGCTGTGAAAGGTCTTCACCTGTACGGCGCGAAGATCATTTATCCCAAGGAAATGGTATTTTTGAACCTGACTCCCGGGGAAGAAGATCTGATCTGAGATCCTGTCTGAAAAAAAGGAGGGCTAAATGAAAAAGGCGGTAGAAATTTTTAGAAGAAGCCTTGCCCTAATGGGCGAGACGGAACATGAGGAGAATGAAGTCCTCAGAGAAAATGCGGTTTCGCTGATCAATGTGCTCTTGTCTCAACTTTACCAGCTTGATCTGGATCTTCGAGGCGAAAAGCGGGTAGAGGGAAACAGTGTGCCGCAGATCTATACATTGGAGGATAGGCTGAGCCTTTCCGAACCGATCCTTTTTTCTGTGATGCCTCTCGGCCTTGCAGGGTATCTTCTCAATGAGGAGGAGCCCGAAAGAAGTACTTTCTTTCTTCAGCTGTATCGCACGGAATATGACATTTTACAAAACCGCGCCACCCAGGGTCGCCGTCACAAAATCGAAAGAAATTTTTAAGGAGGGCCTATGGCAAAGGATTTTGTACTGAAATTGGAAAAGTTTGAGGGACTTCGATGTTCCGGTGACAAAACAGAGGAGCTTTCTCTCGGAGAAAGCCCGGAAATGATAAATTTCAGGATCACAAAAGGACTGAAACTTGCAAGAAGAGAAGGGTATAAAAGCCTTTTTCAGACCGAAGATACCGTTCGCGGTATTTACTGTGCCCGTTTCGGTGCGGAGAAGGTTTATCTGGCAGTGATCGGAAATACGCTTTTTTCTTCCCGTGAGGGATTCTCTGCACTCTCCCCCCTTGAGGGGGAGATCCCCGGGGAGGAGAAGGTTACCTTCTTTTCGTTTTGCGGAGAGGTGTATCTTCTCACCGGCTGCGGAATTTTTCAGTTCAATGGGGAAGAGGTGAAAAAGCTTGAACCCCACATTCCTCTTTTGATGATCTCCACCCCTCCCGACGGAAGCGGTGTATTATATGAAGAGGTAAATCTTTTAACGCGCAAGGTGAGGCAGAAGTTTTCACCCGACGGGGAAGCGATGTTTTTTTATCCCATTCTGGACAATATCAAAAATATTGACTGGGTAAAGATTGACGGTGTTGAGAAAAATCCCAATCAGTATACCTGGGATGACAACAGATGCGCCTTCTCTTTTGTAGGTGCTCCCGAAGCAGGGGTGGATTCTATGGAGATCCAGTACGAGCTTGACGGTGAGGATCCTGCGCAGCGTATTCTGGGCTGCAGATTCGCTTCTGCATTCGGCGGAGCCAGCGATACCAGAGCTTTTCTTTACGGAAATAAGGAAAGTGCAGGGATTCGCTATCACAGCGGTATTGTAGAAGGGAAGCCCTCTTTTGCGTACTTCCCGGAAACTGCCTTTTCCTTGGTTGGTACTGGCGATGCGATCACTTCCATTGTCCGTCATTATGACAGGCAGTTGATCTTTACCGAATCGGGCGCATATTATTCCTATCTGGAGTATATGACAGGCGCAGAGGACCGACTGATCGCCGCCTTCCCCGTGCTTCCCTTGAATGAAGAGAGGGGCTGCGCACCCTTCGGTCAGGCACTTCTCGTGGAGAATACTCCCGTTACCCTAACGGAAAACGGACTTTTCAGCTGGGTATCCACAAACATTCGCGATGAGCGAAATGCAAAACTGTTATCCGACCCCATCGACCTTATTCTGCAGAAGGAAAAGGCGGAAGAAGCCGTGCTTTTCAACTGCAAGAAAAATTCGGAGCTGTATATTTGCATCGGCACTCATGTTTATGTTTACAACTACCTATTGAAATTGTTCTATTACTATGTTCTTCCAAAAATACGCGGGTTTTCAGAAACGGAAGACGGTGTGTTTTTCTATACGGAAAACGGGATCTTTTCCATGGGAGGGGATACGGACGACGGTGAGAAGATCCGTGCCCTTTGGAAATCAAGAGAAATTGATTTTTCTGCAAAGGAGAAATTAAAAAAGCTCTTTGATATTACGGTGCTTGCCTCCTCTTTTGATCAGGGGAATCTCGGTGTAAAGCTTGTGGCTTCTCCCGGGGAAAAGGAAAAGAAAAGGAATATCTTCTTTTCCCTACCGCAAAAAAGTGAAAAGAAGAAGATCAAAGCTTCTATGGAAAGATTTCTTTCTTTGCGTGTGGAACTGACTTGGGAAGAGGAGCCTTCCTTTCACTTAGAGGGGATGATCCTGAAGGGGAGAAGAACTGACAGTGAGGAATGAAAATGAAAAGGAGACGATATGGCACAAAGTGAAAAAGCGAAAGAGATCTTGCGCCGCCTCCAAGAGGGGACTTCGGAGATCTATGCCCGTTACGAAAGCCTGATCCGTTCCAATGATGCCGCATATAAGGCAAAAATGGAAGAGGTGGATCGGGACTATGCGGCGGCCGCCAATATGGCTTCCGCACAGGCAAAGATCGATCTGAAAAACACCTTGGAAAAAATGGCGGATGCAGGGTATGTAGGCTCCGGTGAAACGGTTCAGGCAACCATTGCCTCCAATGCGAATAAGGCGAAGTCGCTTTCTGCCCTTGCCACACAGAAGGCAAAGGATAAGAAGGAATACGAGGCAGAAAAGGAAAAAGCCCGTGCGACCCTTTCTCTCCAAGGAGAAAAAGAAGCAATGGACTATGAAGCCTCTATGGCAAAGGCCTTGCAGGAGCAGGAAAATCTGGACCGAGAATATGAGGAAAAAAAGGCTCAGGCGGAGCGAGAATACCAGCAAAAGGAACGAGAGCTTGCAGCAAAGGAGAAGGAGAGGATCTTTCAGGAGACGATCGAGAGAGAAAAACTAAATCTTGAAAAAGCAGCTGCTGCGAGATCCGAAGCGGAGGCGAAGGAAAAAAAGACCGCCGGGATCGTACCGGAAAAAGACCCTTATGACTATGTAGATGATATTATTAAGAAAAATACCACCTATCACAAGAAAAAAGGGTATAAGGTCATTGACCGCAAGGAGATCCTCCTTGCCATCTCCGCCATTGTAAAGGACACAAGAATCTCATACCGATACCGTTATGAAATGTACCTGTACGGCAAGAGCCTTGGGTATATTGACTGACAAAAAAACACACCCGAAATTCGGGTGTGTTTTTATTTTAAAATTCGACCTTGCCGCCAAACTTGGCCGCGGGCCGGGGAGGCCGGTTTCTACGATATGTAAAAGTTTTTGCTGAAGAGGCCTCCCCTTGAGGGGAAGGCTCATAAACCGAGGAGTTTGATTTATATTCCATGATATTTATCCGTAGACAAAAAAGGAAAAAAGACTTTTCTTCCTTCCTTTTTTATAGTATAATCATATTTAGTATGATAAAGGACGGCAAAAGGAGCCAATATGAAGGAAGTTACGATCTATACCGATGGGGCTTGCTCGGGAAATCCCGGCCCCGGAGGGTTTTGTGCCATTTTGGTATATCAGGGAAGAGAAAAATGCATTTCCGGCGGTGAAAAGGAGACCACCAATAACCGAATGGAGCTTTTGGCGGTG
>JAZUOK010000037.1:0-3914 GCA_045604665.1 Eubacteriales bacterium
ATGCTCTTGTTCGGAGGGGACGAAATGAAGGAAATTCTGTATTTGGATGTGTTTTTTATTACAAATTTTCTGATGGATCTGATCGCGTTGTCCGTGGGCGCGCTGATCGCTTCGGAGAAGGCAAAACTGATCCGCCTTGTAGGTGCTTCTTTGATGGGAGCGCTTTTTTCCGTGGGGATTCTGATACTGTCTCCGAATCGTCTGATACAGTTCTTTCTTGGGATGATTTTGTTTTGTCTTATGGTTTTTCTGGCTTTTGGAAAGAAAAACCGCAGAAGGTTTGGGAAGATCAGTGTTTTTTCTTTTGTAACCGCTCTTTTTTTGGGCGGTGTTGCGGAGGCACTTTCTTATTATATCGGATTTGAAAAAAGCCGTGTGACCCCGGGGATTTTTTTTGCCATTTTGTTTTTTGCTTTCGGCTGCTTTTCTCTTTGGGGAAAAAGTGTGAACCGAAAATTGGAAACAGCGGTGGTCAGCCTTGCCATTACTTTTTCCGGTCGGAGTGAATATTTTTTCGGTCTTGTGGATTCGGGGCTTTTGTTGAAAGACCCGGAAAAGATGCGTCCTGTACTTTTACTGAAAGCAGAATATGCCACACCTCTTTTGCCTACGGATTTTTTGAATCGGGTAAGAGAAGGGGAGTGCCCGAAAGAGGAAAAGATCTTTTCCATACCTATGCGGACCGCTTCCGGTACGGGAAATCTGTATGCTTTTTTACCCGAGAGGGTATGTATTTTAAAAAACGGAAAACGAAAAAAGAAAGAATGGAACGATGTTTTGGTTGCCCTTGATTTTTCCGAAGGGGGATTCGGCGGCTGCCCCTGTCTTGTACCCCTTTCGGTTTTGTAGGAGGAGAAAATGAAAAAAATAAAAGATCTTTTACTTTGGGTTTTTCCTGCTTTTCGCTTCCTTTTCGGAGGAACAGAAGAGAATGAGGGCGTCTATTACATCAACGGACCTGACGAATTGCCGCCGCCTCTCTCCGCGGAGAAGGAAAGGTGCTGTATTGAGGAAATGGAGAAGGGGATTCGGGAGGAAGAAAACCGTAATCTTCTGGTGGAGCATAATCTTCGTCTTGTGGTATACATTGCGAAAAAATTTGAAAACACCGGCGTGGGAATGGAGGATCTTGTTTCCATTGGCACCATTGGATTGATCAAGGGAGTCACAAGCTTCCGCTCAGAGAAAAACATTAAGCTCGCCACCTACTGCTCCCGATGTATCGAAAATGAAATATTGATGTTTTTGAGAAAGGTTTCCTCTCGCCGCACGGAAATTTCCTTCGATGAACCTTTGAATGTGGACTGGGACGGAAACGAGCTTCTTTTAAGTGATGTGCTTGGGACGGACGGGCAAGAGGTGCACAAAGAGCTTGAACGGGAAGAGGATCAAAAGCAGCTCTTTTTTGCGCTGGGAAAGCTTTCTCCTCGCGATCGGTCCATTATTGTCTGCCGTTTCGGCCTTGCGGGAAAAAAGGAGATGACCCAAAAGGAAGTGGCGGAGAAAATGGGGATTTCTCAGTCTTATATTTCCCGTCTCGAGAAAAAGATCATTGAAAAGCTGAAGAAAGAGATTTTGTCACATACATAAAAACTCTTTGCACTTTTGAATTTTTGTGCTATAATGGTGCGAAACTGACAAAGGAGTTTTTTATGAAATCACTTTCTCATTATCTGATTCCCGACTTGATCTGCGAAGAAGTCTATGATATTCCTTTTTCTGATTTTATTGAAAAAGGTGTAAAGACCGTTGTTTTTGATATCGATAATACCCTGGTTCCTTACGATGTTGCCACTCCTACACAGCAGGTGACTTCTTTGCTTTCTTCTTTGAAAAAAATGGGATTTGGAATTGCTTTTGTTTCCAACAATACCCCCGAACGGGTAGAGACCTTTAACGAAAGCCTTGGTTTTTTTGCCGTGCCCGATTCTCATAAGCCCTTGAAAAAGGCGCTTGCTCCTGTTTTATCCCATTTTGATATCTCTCCGAGGGAATTGCTTCTTGTGGGAGATCAGCTTTTGACCGATGTGCTTTGTGCAAGAGTGAATCGCGCCCATGTGGTTTCGGTATCTCCCATTAAAAAGGTGGAAACACGCTTTTTCAGATTTAAGCGGTGGATCGAAAAGCCCTTTATTCGTGCTTATTACAGAAGGAATGAAAAATAAACAGATGACAAAGATTCATATTTTCCGCGAAACTCTTCTTGGGGGAGAGGCTGCCCTGATCACATCCCCTGTTTCCCGTCGCCATTTGACAGGGTTTGCTTCTTCCGACGGGTTTTTGTTCGTCACAAGTAAAAAGGCTTTTTTCTTTTTGGATTCCCGTTATTTTGAAATGGCCTGCCTTTTGCAGGAAACAGGAGGGATCCCCAAGGAGATTGAAATTCGTTCCGATCGCTTCTTTTCTGCTTTGGAAAAAATGACGGAAGAAGAAAAGATCGAAAAGATCTATTTTGAAGACCGCTTTGTCACGGTGGCAAGTCTTTTGTCTTTTGAGAAAAAATGCCCGGGTATTTCTTTTTTACCCTTGGGAGATCGCATCGAAATAATGCGCAAGGTGAAAACAAAAGAAGAGATCGAAAAAATCGCCGAAGCACAAAAGCTTGCGGAAGCGGCTTTTTCCTATATTCTTCCGAGGCTTGATACCAACCGAACGGAAAATGATATTGCTGCCGAGATCGAATATTTTATGAAGAAAAACGGTGCTTCGGGGCCAAGCTTTTCCACCATTTGTGTTTCGGGAAGCCGCTCCTCTTTGCCCCACGGTACTCCTACGGATGCTCCTCTGGGAAAGAACAGCTTTGTTACGATGGACTTCGGATGCATTCTTGACGGATACTGTTCGGATATGACAAGAACGGTTTGCATCGGCAAAGCAAGTGAAGAAATGCGCCTTGTGTACGATACGGTTCTGAAAGCGCAAGAAAATGCCATCTCTGCCGTTTGTGCGGATGTTTTGGGTAAGGATGTAGATTTTGCGGCAAGAGATGTGATCGCAAAAGCCGGCTTCGGCGAATACTTCGGTCACAGCACAGGGCACGGCATCGGTCTTGAAGTGCACGAAGCGCCTTCTTTTTCTCCTTCGTATGAGGAAAAGATTCCTTGCGGCGCGGTGCTCTCGGTAGAGCCGGGAATTTATCTTCCGGGAAAATTCGGTGTTCGCATCGAGGATCTTATTGTTGTGGAAGAGAAGGGATGCCGCAATTTGAATTTCTCCCCGAAGGAATTGATCGAATTATGATGTGTTTTTTTGCAAATATGTCTTGCAAAATGGCAAAAAAAGTGGTATGATTGTTTTGTAAATTGATTTTTTGTAAAAAATGGAGGATACTATGGCAATTACAGCAGGCGATTTCAGAAACGGTGTTACCTTTGAGATGGATGGCGCTGCAATGCAGGTTATCGAGTTTCAGCATGTAAAACCCGGAAAGGGCGCAGCATTTGTTCGTACAAAGCTGAGAAATGTGATTACCGGTTCTGTGGTAGAAAAAACCTTTAACCCCACTGAAAAATTCACCCCCGCTTTCGTAGAGAGAAAGGATATGCAGTACTCTTACGACGATGGCGATCTGTATCACTTTATGGATACCGAGACCTGGGAAGAGACTCTCGTAGCTCACGATTTGGTCGGTGACAACTTCAAATTCGTAAAAGAAGAAATGATCTGCAAGGTTCTTTCCTTCAAGGGCAATGTATTCGGCGTAGAGCCCCCTATGTTTGTAGAGCTCGCGGTTACCCAGACCGATCCCGGCTTTAAGGGCGATACCGCTACCGGTGCTTCTAAGCCCGCAACCCTTGAGACCGGCGCTCAGATCAAGGTTCCTCTGTTTATCAATGAGGGCGACGTTCTGAAGATTGATACCCGTACCGGCGAATATCTGGAAAGAGTATAATCAAAGGAGAAGCATTATGACG
>JAZUOK010000038.1:0-4004 GCA_045604665.1 Eubacteriales bacterium
TGCGTTGCAAGTTAAAGACAGAGAAAGAAGAACGAATATAAGTGAAATTAAGGGAGAACGTGGATTGCCGCGTTCTCCCTTTTTTTAATCTTCATTTTTGTCAGAAAGCGGAAGGGTAAAAATAAACTCACTTCCTTCTCCTTCTGTACTGATCACATTGATATTTTCGCCGTGTGCCCGGATGATTTCTCTGGTGATGGAAAGCCCTAGGCCGGTGCCTTTTTTATCTTTACCGCGGGAAAGATCTGTTTTATAGAAACGGTCCCAAATCTGGCGGATGCTTTCCTTCGGAATTCCGATACCCTGATCTTTGACACTGATCAGAATTTTGTTATGTTTTTCAATTGATTCGATTTTGATAACGGAATCTTTGTGGCTGAATTTAATGGCATTATCAAGCAGGTTGTAGAGAACTTGCTGGATTTTGGTGACATCAGCATTTGCGTAGAGTGTTTCGCCGGTCAGTAAAAGCTGTAATGATATTTTTTTCTGACGACATGCCCCTTCGAAAGTAGCTGCTGTTTTACGGATGATTTCATTGACATCGAAATCGGTTTTTTCCAGAATCATTCCGTCGGTATTCAGGTTATTCAAGGTCAAAAGGCTGTTTGTCAGCTTGATGAGACGATCCGATTCATTCTGCACAATGGTGAGATATTTTTCATGCATTTCCGGCGGTATGGTGCCGTCCAACATGGCTTCCGAGTATCCTTTGATGGAAGTGAGCGGGGAGCGGAAGTCGTGAGAAACATTTGCCACGAGCTTTTTCTGGTCATCCTCTCCGCGAGCCAGTTCGCTCGCCATGTAAGAAAGGGAAGCGGCAAGATAGCCGATTTCATCCGCGCTGTCAACCTGAAACTGGTAATGAAGATTTCCGGCGGCGTATTCCTCGGTTGCTTTGGTAATCTTTCGTAACGGCCGATAAACGAGGTTCGTAAAAAAGATTAAAATAATCAGCGACAAAAGGAACAAAATAACCAGCGTAATATAGGAAATATTCAAAATCTGATTGGTGAAATTGTCTAACTCCTGAATGGTTGTATGAATGACAACGTATCCCTGTACTTTGTAGTTAACAATGATAGGGGCAGAAACACTTAATACGTCTTCCTCAAAACTGTCAAAGAATGTTCCGATTGTGTAAAATGTATCGGAATTCCATACGGGATCGAAGGTTTCTACCGTTACCTGATTTTCCACATCGTAGGGAGTGGAGGAATCAAGAATGATGGAGCCGGACGGACTGATAATCCAAATGGTTGAAGTCAGATAAAGGTCCAGCATGTCGATTTCGTTTTTTACCGTGTCAAGAGAAGTGTTACTGGTATAGAGATCAGTCGCATAAGTGTCTGCTACCAAGGTGGCAACTTTGTAAAGAGACTCTGCTTTGTTACGTCGCAACATATCTTCCGTCATAGAAGATGCAAAGGTTGCAACGACCACAAAACCAAAGAAACCAAAAATAAGATATGCCAGTAAAAACTTCAGATATAGCGTGTTTTTCATAGCAGGATGTCCTTCCTAATTAAGGGTTTCAAATTTGTATCCTACACCCCATACCGTGTCAATTCTCCAGCAGTCATGGTCTTTGATTTTTTCGCGCAAACGCTTGATGTGAACGTCCACGGTTCTGGTATCTCCGGCGTATTCATATCCCCAGATTTGGTCAAGGAGCTGTTCTCTGGTAAATACACGCTTGGGAGAAGAAGCGAGGAAATAAAGAAGTTCAAGTTCTTTGGGCGGCATATCAATGGAAGAGCCTTTGTAAATGACAGAGTAATTGTCGAGACTGATGGATAAGTCGGGATACTCAATGGTTTGCTTTGTTTTCTCTGCTTCCGCATTGTTGCTGCCAATCATTTTGTAACGACGCAGGACAGCTTTGGCGCGTGCTACAAGCTCTTTTGAATCAAACGGTTTTTCCATATAGTCATCGGCACCGAGCTCGAGACCGAGAACCTTGTCAAAAATTTCGCCCTTTGCAGAAAGCATGATAATAGGAATGGAGGATTTGGTACGAACTTCCCTGCAAACCTGATAGCCATCCATACCGGGAAGCATAATATCAAGAAGGATTAAATTCGGTTGAAAGGTATCAAGCGCTGTTAGTGCGGATTCTCCATCATTAACAATCATGGTTTCAAAGCATTCCTTGGTAAGATAGAGGGAAATCAACTCTGCAATATTGTTATCATCGTCTACAATTAATATTTTCTGTTTTACCACCATTTCTAAATTCCTCCGTTTTACTTAAACTCTACGATTGTAACGCCTGCATCACCTTCACCGAATTCGCCGAGGCGAAAGGCTTTCACATAATTCAGGCGTTTTAAGTGCTTATGAACGGCAGCGCGCAAGGCTCCGGTTCCTTTGCCGTGTACAACTCGTACGCTGGATAAATGGGAAAGATATGCATCGTCTAAGTATTTATCCAGAGAAGCAAGTGCCTCGTCTACGGTTTTTCCCAAAAGATTGATTTCGGGAGAAATTGTTGCGGATTTGGAAAAAGCACCGCCGTAATAGGTTTTTTGCGAACCCTTTTTGACAGGAGCATTCTCCATAATGAGTTCTAAATCCTTAATATTTGCTTTGGTCTGCATAATACCGCATTGGATTGTGAGGTTACCCTTGGCATCCGGCTTGGTATGAACCGTGCCTTTTAATCCCATGGATACAATGCGAACCGTATCGCCTATCATAATCTGTTCCGGTTTCAGGGTAGCATGGGAAGCCTCTTTTTTCTCTTTTTGGATGGCATTGCTCTTGTCTGTAATTTTGGTACGAAGTTTCTGACGCGTTTTTTCCATATCCTGTATGGTGCCGCCTTTTTGGTAAGAACGGATGGCCTCGTCAGCCGTATTTTTGGCATCCTGAAGAATTTCACGCGCCTCCTCATTTGCTTCTTTGAGGATGCGGTCTTTGGTTTCTTCAAGTTTCTTTTGTTTGGACGCAATTTCCGCCCCGCGCGCTTCGATTTCTTTTTTGTAGGCTTCAATTTCAAGACGTTCGTTTTCAATCATGATTCGCTTATGTTCCAAATCAGATAAAAGGTCTTCAAAGCTTTCATTGGCATCGGTCAGCTCCTCACGGGCATTGTCTATGATGGCATCTGAGAGACCGAGCTTTTTGGAGATTGCAAACGCGTTACTTTTTCCCGGAACACCGACTAAAATGCGGTATGTCGGAGAAAGCGTTTCTACGTTAAATTCACAGCTCGCATTTTCCACAAATGGGGTGGAAAGGGCAAAAACTTTCAATTCACTGTAATGTGTGGTCGCCATGGTACGTACACCGCGCTCATGCAGATTTTTAAGGATTGCGATGGCAAGAGCGGCACCTTCCGTAGGGTCCGTACCTGCGCATAACTCGTCGAAAAGACAAAGAGAGTCTGCATCTGCATTCTGTAAAATGGATACGATGTTAGTCATGTGGGCAGAGAATGTACTCAAACTCTGTTCAATACTTTGTTCGTCCCCGATATCTGCAAAAATATCGCGAAATACACACAATTCACTGCGGTCTTTGGCCGGAATATGCAGTCCGGACTGCCCCATGGCGCAAAGAAGACCTACTGTCTTTAAGGAAACGGTTTTACCGCCTGTATTCGGACCGGTAACGATCAAAAGGTCGAATGCTTCGCCGAGAGAAATATCAATGGGAACGACTTTCTTCGGATCAATCAGCGGATGTCTGGCTTTGTTCAATTTCAAGGTTTTTTCTGCATGATAAATGGGCTTGGAAGCATTTTGCGAAAGTGCAAGCCCTCCTTTGGCAAAAATGAAATCCAGAGAAGTCAGTGCATTCTGGTTTGCCAGAAGCGCGTCGGCATCTTCGGCCGCCATAGCACTCAGCTGCGCGAGAATACGTTCGATTTCTTCCGCTTCCTGTACGGAAAGTTCCTGGATTTTGTTATTTAAATCCACGATGGCAGCCGGCTCGATAAAAAAGGTAGAACCTGCTTTGGACTGGTCGTGGACCATACCGTGCACCATGCCCTTATATTC
>JAZUOK010000039.1:0-2273 GCA_045604665.1 Eubacteriales bacterium
GAGGCGCCTCCCTTTGAAAAGAATAAGAAAATCATCTTCTACGGCCCCTCCATTACCCAAGGCGCCTGTGTTTCTCGGGCAGGGCTCAGCTATGTCAACATCCTTGCAAATCGCCTGCAGTGCGATGTTTTAAACCTGGGCTTTTCGGGGAACGCCCTGGGGGAAGTGAAGATGGCAGAATACATCGCCAGGCAAAAGCCCGATGTATTTGTAATGGACTACGAGCACAACGCCCCCACCTTGGAGCATTTAAGTAAGACTCACGAGGCGTTTTACCGCGCCTTCCGCGCTCTTTGTCCCACCACCCCCGTCCTGATGCTCTCCTCTCCCGACTTTCCCTTTAAGCCCGAAAGCCGCAAAAAGAGAAGAGATATCATTCTGCAAAGCTTTGAAAGAGGTAAAAAAGACGGGGATGAGAATCTGTTCTTTATAGACGGAGAAGCCTTTTACCCCAAAGCCTTTTGGGACCTGTGCTCGGTGGACACCGTTCACCCCAACGATATCGGGCATCTCTTTATGGCAGAGGCCCTTTATCCCATTTTAAAGGAGATTTTAGAAGTATGCTGAATGCAATTTATCTGATCGCCATTATTTTAGGCGTTTCCGGACAAAACATTTCCAAAAAGCCCTTTACCCAAAAGGCAAAGGGAAAAGGCGTTTTCTTTTTCGGTGCCCTTGTAAGCTTTACCGCAATGCTCTTTTTTGTGATCACGGGAAAAGACCTTGATTTTCAGCTTTCCTACCTTCCCTATTCCATGGGCTTTGCGGCATCCTATGCGGTGAGCACCCTATTTATCGTACTGGCGATTCGCCACGGCTCCCTTTCCTTAACCTCCCTTTTTGTATCCTTTTCCTTGATGCTGCCCACCTTCTACGGGCTCATCTTCTTATCCGACCCTGTGGGACCGGGTCTCATTCCCGGCATCCTTCTCCTTGCCGCGGCCATTTTTCTCACAAAGCAAAAGGGTGAAAAAGGCGGCTTTAACGCCAAATGGCTGATCCTTGTTTTCCTCGCCTTCTGCGGCAACGGTATGTGCTCCGTGGTACAGAAAATGCAGCAGGTAGCCTCCGGCGGTAAGGGCAAAAGTGAATTTATGATCATTGCCCTGGGAATCGACGCCATCGTTCTCCTTCTCCTTTCTCTCTTGAAGGAAAGACAGGATTTTAATACCTTCGGAAAAGCGGCGGTCCTTCCTGCACTGATCGGCGGCGCCCTCAACGGAATGGTCAATCTTTTTGTGATGATCCTTTCGGGAAGAATGCCCGTTTCCGTGATGTTCCCTCTCATTTCCGCAGGAGGAATTCTTGTCACCTTCCTGGTAGCCCTTACCTTCTATAAAGAAAAATTTACGAAAATTCAGCTGCTTGGCTATTTTTGCGGTGTCCTGTCCGTTGTTTTCTTGAATTTGTAAGGAGGAAATTATGTATAAAATTTCTGTTCCTGTGAAAAGCCAGACTTTTGACCGCTGTGGAAAAGATATCCTCCTGCAGGATCTGAAAAAGATCGGGGCCGAAAGGGTTTTCCTCACTCTGGCCACCTACGAGCCGGATCCTGTAAAACGGAAGGAAATTATGAACGCCTTCCGTGAAAACGCGGCCTTTTTCAAAAAAGAAGGGTTCGAGGTGGGGGCGTGGCTCTGGACCTTTGCTCTCCCGAAAAACTCTCTTTTCGGTGAAATGAAAAGCATTGACGGAATGGTAATCCGTGATGTCTGCTGTCCTGCAGACCCGGATTTCGTCCGTTTCAGTGCGGATTATATCAGCGAAATAGCAGAAAACGGTGCCGAGATCGTCCTTTTTGACGACGACTTCCGTTACGGCTTCCAGAACGGCAACTCCCCTGCCTGCCTTTGCGATAAGCACCTTGCCATGATCGAAAAGATCCTTGGGGAAAAGGTCACCGTAGAACAAATGAGAGAATACATTCTCTCGGGGGAGAAAAATAAATACCGCGATGCATACCTTCAGGCAAACGGCGACGCCTTCCGCAATTTTGCTAAAGCTGTGCGGAAAAAGGTGGACGAAAAGCACCCCGAGGTGCGCATCGGCGCCTGCGCCTGCATGTCCTCTTGGGATCTTGACGGGACCGACGCCTATGAGATCGCTACCATTCTGGCAGGGAAAAACCGTCCCTTTATGCGTCTCATCGGTGCACCCTACTGGGCGGTAAGAAAAAGCTGGGGCTGCTCCATGCAGGATGTGATCCAGCAGGAAAGACTGGAATGCGTCTGGACCAAAAAGGGTGATATTGAGATCATCTCTGAGGGAGACAC
>JAZUOK010000040.1:0-3771 GCA_045604665.1 Eubacteriales bacterium
AAATTAACACCTCTTGTTATAAGATAACACAAATACCCGATTTTGTCAATCCAAAATAAAGTATTTTCGCTATATTTTTTTTGCATAACAAGCATAAAAAATCACAAAATATTTCTGTCGGAAAATCTCCGACAATACCTTTATTTCAAAGGGGAAAAATTATGTCAAATTTAACCAGCAAAGAACTCTCTGCCATTGAAGATTCTCTGAAATGTGAGCAGAATTTGATTTCAAAATGCAATATGTATGCAGGCCAAACGCAGGATGCTGTATTGAAAACGAAATTAAACGAAATTGCTCAAAAGCACCAGAACCATTATGATAAGTTATATTCCCTGTTGGGCTAAGGAGGAAATATGAACAAAACTTTCTTTTCCGACCAAGATATCATGAATGATATTCTCTCCTCGCAGAAATTCATTACGGGAGGATATAACACCAATGCAAACGAAGCCGCAGAACCGACTGTAAAAAATGCTATGATGTCGATTCTCGATGAAGAGCACACAATCGGTCATGATGTTTTTGTAGAAATGCAAAAACGCGGTTGGTACCAGACAGAAGCTGCACAAGAACAGAAAATTCAGAATGTAAAACAAAAATTCTGTAATTCTTGCTGCTAAAAGAAAAAATGGCACGATAATCGTGCCATTTTTTTAATAAAAGCGAATTTGCGGATTCATTTCCTCGGGGGTTTTCCAATCAATGGAATAAAGATCCTTTAAAACTTTCTTTTTGGTATTCCAATAACGAATGCAAAAAGGTGTGGGATCATCGCCGGTTTGCCATAAAATCTCGTCAACGCGGTTTTCAACATCAAATCTTGCCTCAAGAAACTCAGGAGAATATTCCACAGGGTCAGTTAAAATTCTGTTTTCTGCCTCTGCACTAGCCCCTTTTTTTACTTTTTCAATTTCTTTATCAGAAAGTTTTCCCTTTAAGAAAGAAAGATCATAATCTTTACCTTTAGGAATCACTTCTGAATAATAAAAGAAGGTCGAAAGCGCTGTGAGGCAAGCATCCTTGCTTTCTGAATAAAAGGCCTCTTTATAATAGGCGTTTATCGCCTCAGGCAAGAATCCGGCCCGTTCATAAGCTTCTGCAAAGGAATGAAAGGTTTCGGAAAGAATACTCTTATCGGAAATAAAATCCTCCATAAAACGAAGAGCACCTTGTGAGGATTCAAGCTTCGGTATACATTTCCAAGGCTTTTTGATCATAGCGCAGATCTTTGCATACAAAAGGGTGCTGCCTGCAAAATCCGTAGCCTTATTGATCGTAAGTTCTTCCATAAAAGAAGCAAGACATTCCGAAACAAATCCTTCACATTTTTCAAGCGCTTTTTGAAAGTCTCCTTTATCAAGCGAAATCAGAATATCATTCATTTTAGGATTCAACAGTACATTCCTCCGTTAATACCAATCACCTGACCGGTCAAAGATTCGCAATCGTTTTCCGCTAAAAACAATGCAAGTTTTGCAACTTCAGCAGTTTTTGTAAATTTCCCCGTGGGGATTTCATCGCAAAGAGCATTCTTTTCCGCTTCAGAAAAAGATGCCATCATATCCGTATCCACCACGCCGGGAGCGATACAGTTTGCGCAGATTCCCGAAGGAGCAATTTCCTTCGCCAAAGCTTTGGTAAAACCGATAATTGCAGCTTTCGTAGATGAATATAAAACCTCCGTAGAAGCACCGGTCTGCCCCCAAACGGAAGAAATATTGATCACACTTCCCTCTTTCCTTCGGATCATAGTAGAAACAATTTTTTGGGTCAAGAAAAACATACTTTCAAAATTGATCTGAAAAACCTTTTGAAAGTCAGACAGGGAGATATCTTGAAACAGGCCGTAATGAGAAACCCCCGCATTGTTGATCAAAACATCAATCTCGCCGAATTCTTTTTCCACCGTTTCCGAAAAACGGATCACCGAGGATATATCTTCAAAATCGACCTTGAATCCGATAGCATTACATTCAGTGGAAATCAATGCTGCTTCATCGCAGGAGGTATGATAAGTAAATGCTACACGATACCCTTTTTCCGAAAAAGTTCGAACCATTTCCCTGCCGATTCCACGGGAACCGCCGGTAATTAAAACAGTTTTACTCATCGGTCTTACTTTCTAAAATCAATTCATTTAAAACTTCGCAATGCTTTTTCAGAGTAAGGATCGCATCACGCAAGCGATCAATACCGTCGTTTTCCGGAAAAGAATTTTTTACTGCTGTACAAACAATTTCAGAATCCGGGGACAAATTTTCCTCGGCATCCTCTTTATTTGCAAAAATACTGGACAAAACACCAGAAAGGCGATCAAACTTCTTTGCTTTCTCACGGAATGCTTCTGCCTTTTCCAGTTCCTCTTCCATATTCATAAAAGCAGTTTTAATCTCTTTGTTTTGCATATCACAAAGCTCACCGCAATGAAGAACCTCTTCGATCGAAGATGCAAGAGAAAAAACCTCGCTCTCCACATCGGAAAGGATTTTTGCTTTCTTTTCATAAGAAAGAGAATTGTTCTTTTCATTTTCAAGTTCACAGGTAATGCGGTTATTCTCTTCCGTTAACTCTTTAATTCTTTCCTCATAGTTGCGGCTTTGTCTGGAGATAAAATTGCAGACATCTTCCTTGTGAAAGCCAAACATAGAATTTCTGAAAATCGGTTTCATAATTTCTCCTAAAAAAGTTATTTTTCGGATCTATTTTTTATTAGAATCAAGATAGGATTGTAAAATCAACTGTGCAGAAAGCGCATCAACAAAGGAAACATGACTTCGATTGTCAAGGCCTGTTTCAAACAAAAGCGTATGTGCCTGGACCGTTGTGTAACGCTCGTCGTAGGTTTCCACGGGAATGGAAACAAGTTCTCTTAAAAAGGAAAGAAAAAACTCTGTTTTCTCGCATCGTTCACCGCGATAGCCGTCTGCTCTTTCAGGCATACCCACAACGATTTTTTCACATCCGCGCTCAAGTGCCATGTCAGCAGCTTTTTTTGCGGCATCTTTTGCTCCCTTCACCTGAACAGTGGATATACTCACTGCAAGCCTTTCTTCGCGATCGCAAATTGCAAGCCCCATTCGCTTATCACCGAAGTCAATTCCAAGCGTAACCATAATTACCTCAAGATCATTTTTGCACATTATATCACAGAAAAAATACATTTGCAACGAAGAAAACTGAATTTAGGGATTGAAATCTTCATTTTTTTATTATATAATAAGGACAATTTGAACGAAAGAGGTGTTTATATGCTTAATAATTTTCTTTTTGCCGAGACTGCTCCTACTGCCGGCGGCGGACTTTCTACCATCATTATGCTGGTAGCCTTTATTGCTATTTTTTACTTTATGATCTATCGCCCTCAAAAAAAGCAGGAAAAAGAAACCGCGAAAATGAGAGATGGCCTTCAGATCGGCGATGAAATCTCCACGAACGGCGGAATCCTCGGCAGAGTTGTCAAGATCAAAGATGACATTGTCACCATCGAAACCGGTTCTGATAAGAATAAGCTTAAGGTTTTTAAATGGGCAATCAGAGCAGTTGAAATTCCTGCAAACGCCGAAGAAGAGGAATAAGCAAAAGAGCACTTGCAAAAACGCAGGTGCTCTTTTTTTATAAAAAAATTGAAAAAAAACAAAAAATCTCTTGATTTTTATTTTTCTATGTGTTATGATATCGTCGTTCCGAAAAAAAGTATGTTTTTATAATATGCAATATTATATATTTGGAAAGATGGCTGAGCTGGTCTAAGGCGCACGACTGGAAATC
>JAZUOK010000041.1:0-3959 GCA_045604665.1 Eubacteriales bacterium
GTACCACGGCCTGCCATATTGGTAGAAATGGTAACCGCACCGAAAGCACCTGCCTGTGCAACGATCTCCGCTTCCTTCATGTGATGCTTTGCATTGAGCACATTGTGGGGGATCTTTTCTTTTTTCAGAAGTCTTGACAAATACTCGGATTTGTCAATGGATACAGTGCCCACAAGTACAGGCTGACCTTTTTCATTACACTCGCGGATCTTGTCCACGATCGCACGGTATTTTCCTGCCGCAGTTTTATAAACCACATCGGGATGATCAATTCTTGCCAAAGGACGGTTGGTGGGAATCTCCACAACATCAAGGCTATAGATCTCGCGAAATTCCGGTTCTTCCGTCAAAGCAGTACCGGTCATACCGGAAAGCTTATGGTACAGACGGAAATAATTCTGGAAGGTAATGGTAGCAAGGGTCTTGGATTCCTTCTGAATACCGACCCCTTCCTTTGCCTCGATGGCTTGATGGAGGCCGTCGGAGTAGCGTCTGCCGGGCATCATACGGCCGGTAAAGGAGTCGACGATAATGACCTGTCCGTCCTTCACCACATAATCTTCGTCGCGGTGCATGGTACCGTACGCTTTGATGGCTTGGTTCAAGTGATGATACAGCGTTGCGTTTTCGGGATCGGAAAGGTTTTCAATGCCAAAGCTCTTTTCCGCCTTGCTTACGCCGCGGCGAGTGAGCGTTGCGCTTTTTGCCTTTTCATCAATGATATAGTCTGCATCCAGATCCTCGTAAAGATCTTTTGTGTCGGTTTCTTTGATCTTGTAGGGCTTTAAGGATTTTGCAAAAGCATCTGCCTGGGTATAAAGGACGGAAGAGGTATCTCCTTCGCCGGAAATAATAAGGGGCGTTCTCGCCTCATCGATCAGAATACTGTCCACCTCGTCCACAATGGCAAAGGCGTGTCCGCGCTGGAGCATGCTCTCTTTATACAAAGCCATATTGTCACGAAGATAGTCAAAGCCAAACTCATTGTTGGTACCGTATGTAATATCGGCACGGTAGGCCTTTCGTTTTTCGTCCGGTTCAATGCCGTGGATCACAAGGCCCACGGAAAGGCCCAGAAAGTTATAAAGCTTACCCATCCATTCCGAGTCACGCTTGGCAAGATAGTCATTTACAGTAACGATATGAACACCGTTACCGGTAAGAGCATTCAAATATGCAGGAAGGGTTGCCATCAAGGTTTTTCCTTCGCCGGTCTTCATTTCTGCAATTCTGCCTTGATGAAGAACGATGCCGCCGATCAGCTGAACACGGTAGTGACGGGTTCCGAGCACTCTTTCCCCTGCTTCTCTGACAACAGCAAAAGCATCCGGCAAAATATCATCCAGGGTTTTGCCGGAAGCAAGCTTTTCCTTTAATACGCCCGTCATCTCCCGAAGCTGGGAATCTGACATCTCTTTATATTTCGGTGCAAGATTTTCGATCTCATCCACAATATGCTGAATTTTTCGGATCGCAGCATCCGAATGAGTACCGAAGATTTTCTCAAATAAATTCATACTTTTTCCTTCCAGAACAACTTTTCTACAAAAGAAGAATAAACTTAGAATACATTATATACGATTTTGGAAAAAGTTTCAAGGGTTATGCGAAAAAATCGGTTTCTTTTTCCTCATTTTTCTTTTTCTGAAAAAGGAGTAAATTCCGAATACAAGAAAAAGAAAAAGGCATCCCGATTCAAAAAGCAAAATCTGCTTCCACGGACTCCAAGACGAAGATAAGGAGAACCCTAACATGAAAAGTGAAAATGAGAAGACACACTTCCATGTAAACGAACGGAACATAGCCATACAAACGCCGAACAGTACGGCAGAAAAAATCCAGACACCGGTCAAAAGACACACCCCCTTCATCTCCTTTTGCGGCAGAAAAAAGCGTCGGTTCCGCTTTTCTTGGCGTCGCCTTATTTTGCCCGCAATTTCATTTTTTATAGCTTTCCTGATGCTATGTGCTTTTGTTGAAAAAAATCTGGAGGGTGAAATGCTGGAGCTGGCAAAAGCTGCCGCCGAAAAGCATTTATTGGAAACCGTAAATCGTGAAGTGGGAAATATGGCAAAGGATGGGCTTTTTTCCTATGGCTCTATGGTGAAAACCATCCGAGACAGTGCTGGGCAAGTGATCTACCTTGAAGTGGATACAGGCATGCTTGCAAAGGCAAAATCCGATCTGATCGCAAGGATCGATTCTGCATTGGAGGAAAACAAAAAGATCACGCTGACCGTTCCCCTCGGAAGCCTTTGCGGATGGAATCTTTTTTCTTCCTTCGGGATTCCGATAAGCGTCAGAGTTTTTCCCATCGGAATGACGGAGGGGGAAATTTATACGGTTTTGGAGGATTGCGGTATCAACCAGACAAGACATCTGATAAGAGTTGACATTGAAACAAGGCTTTTGATCGTTTTGCCGAAAGAAAATGCCAAGGTGGAGACAGAGGTCTCACTCCCTCTCGGTGAAAGAGTTTTGGTGGGAGATGTCCCGGAGATTTATCTTGACAACATTGGAGGAAATTAAAGAATATAAAACTTTTTTCCATAAAAACATAAAAAGTAAACAAAACAAGAGCTTTTTTCTTTCCTTCTTTCTTTTCAAATAAAATTCTCTGTGCTACAATAGAAAAAAAGGCGGTATTTGAAAGGAAAACAATGGAAAAAAAGCATTCCTCGATTATTTTTACCGGTGATATCGGCTTTTCCCGATATATGAAAGATGCCTGGATGGATGAAAACTTGATCCGGGACGAGCTCCTTGATTTTTTTCATTCGGCAGACCATGTGGTCGCCAATGTAGAAGGTGCACTGATCGATCCGAAAGATGAAAAATTCTCCTCTGATAAGGGGGTCTTTCTTCACTATATGCACAGCGGCGCAGCACAGGTTTTGAAAAGAATCGGTGCCGATATTTGGTGTCTTGCCAACAATCACGCAATGGATGTGGGCGAGATCGGCCTTGAGAGTACAAAAAGCCTCGCCAAAAGCATTGGGGCAAAAACCGTTGGTGCAGGGAAAAACATCAGCGAGGCATCCCGTCCCATTTATTTAGAAGAAGCCGGCGGCATCGGAATGATCGCCTTGGGATTTTCCTCCGAGTGTCCTGCTGCCACAAAAACCCAAAGCGGTCTTTTAACCTATCCGAGAAAAGATATCATTCAAAAACGGATTGCGGAAATTAAGGAAAAATGCCGTTGGTGTATTGTGATCTCCCACGACGGAGAGGAATTTACTTGCCTCCCCTCTCCTTATGTCAGACAGCGCTATCTTGATTATTTGGAAATGGGTGCAGATCTTGTCGTAGCACACCACCCTCATGTAACGATGAATTATGAATTTGTGGGTGAAAAGGCAATTTTTTATTCCCTGGGTAATTTTATTTTCGATACAGACTATCAGAGAGCGCAAAACGGAACGGATCAAGGCGTTTTACTGAAAATTGATTTCACCCCCGAAGACTTCTCCTTCACTCCCATGGGAACAAGGATCGATCGAAAGGACCGCAAAATCAAAAAAGGTGATCTGCCGGATATATTCGCAGAGGTTCCTGCCTCTCAGTACGATCTTCTGCTTCCACTTTCCTCCAAGGCTTTTGTCTCGGCAGAAAAAAAGCGTTACACTTTTTTGGAGCCGGAAAAATTCCGAAATGCCTCCGAAAAAGAATGGGTCGATTTTCTTCTTTCCGATGTGCGAGAAGAATATGTAAAAGGTGAACACATGGATTTTTCCATTGTTTTTCCCTTGGCAAAAAAGACCGAAGACGGCCTTTGGAAAAAAAGCTCGCTTGAAAAAGTAAAACAATATATTTTATCTCAAATTTAAATTTTAGATATGAAAAAGGCATCAGCGTTTGCTGATGCCTTTCTTCTTTTTACTTGATTTTTCGACATTCCAGATAATAACGCTTATCTCGGGCGTGGCCGATGGAAAAGCTTTTCTTTGGGAATACACCGT
>JAZUOK010000042.1:0-4733 GCA_045604665.1 Eubacteriales bacterium
AGCAGGAGGCAAGTCTGCCAAGACCGCCGTTTCCGAGACCTGCGTCGGGATCCAGTTCATAAAGGCGGTCCGCGTCAAAGCCTGCGCCCTTCAGTACGGTGCGAAAGTCCTTTTCAAGGCCCAGGTTGTAGAGGTTGTTCCGAAGGCTTGTGCCCACCAGAAACTCCATGGACATATAATAAACTTCCTTCTGCCCGTTTTTGGGGAAGGAGTCCTGATATTCCTTGCGCTTTGCGGCAAGCAGCTCCTTTAAAAGGGTACATACCACCTTGTAAGCCTGCTTTTCCGATACATTGGAAAGGCTTGTGGCGTAAAGGCGAGTAGAGGTTTCGTTGAGTTTTTGCAGAATTTCTTTGCGATTCATTGTTTGCTCCTTTTGTCTTTGGGGATCTATTTTACACCGCAGAGGGTGCGATAAAGCTCTTCATATTTTTCTGCACCGCGTTTCCAGGAAAAGTCTGTTTCCATTTCCTTTTTCACAAGGGCCGAAAAGGCCTCTTTGTCTGTGGCGAACAGGTTGAGCGCTTCACGGAAAGCACCGTAAAGGGCGTCTTTTCCGAAGGGGGTAAAGGAAAAACCGAGACCCTCTTTTGTGATCTTGTTATAAGAGGGAACGGTATCTCTCAGACCGCCTGTTTCGTGGACCACGGGAACAGTGCCGTAACGCATTGCGATCATCTGAGACAGACCGCAGGGCTCGCTCTTTGAGGGCATCATATACATATCACTTGCTCCGTAAATCAGGGAAGCAAGGGAAGGAGAAAATTTCCGGATAAGGGCAAAGCGGTCGGGGTATCTTGCGGCAAGAGATGCGAGCTTTTCTTCATAGTAACTGTCCCCCGTGCCAAGAACGACAAATCTCGCGTTCCAGGACATAAACTCCTCCAGGGCATCGCAGAAAAGGTCAAGACCCTTGTGGGACACAAGACGGGATACCATACCTACAAGAGGGGCATCTCCCGAAAGGTCAAGAGAGGTGATCTTGGAAAGGGCATCCTTTGCTGCTCTTTTCCCTTCCGCAACATTTTCCACAGAGTAAGGAAGGGGCAGGTTCTTGTCTTTTTTCGGATCGTTGGAATCCGGGTCGATGCCGTTGACGATTCCCCGTGTTTTAAAGGCATGCTCCGAGAGGATATCCTCCAGCCCGTGGGCAAAGGCAGCATCCCGCAGCTCTCTTGCGTAGCTTTCGGAAACGGTGGTGACAGCGTCAGCGGATAAAATAGCGCCTTTCAGGAAGTTCAGACTTCCGTGGAAGGAAAGGCAGTTTTCATATTCCGAGGAAAGGCCGAGGGTATCCCCGAGAAAATAGGGGTGCGCCCAGCCCTGATATTCGATGTTATGAATGGTAAATACGGTCTTGGCATTCCCAAGCTTTTCGTGGTAAAAAGCGTGAAGGAATACGGGAACAAGGGCGGTCTGCCAATCGTTGGCGTGGATGATGTCCGGCTTTATGCCCAGGTAACAAAGGGATTCCAGGATCGCCTTGGAAAAGAAGGCAAATCTCTCTCCGTCGTCGCCGTGACCGTAGATGGGATCTCTGTAAAAATAGTATTCGTTATCAATGAGATAAATCTTCAATTTTCTTTTTCGGGATCTTACCCGAAAAAGTCCGCAGTATTGCTTGCGCCAGGAAAGAGGTACATCAAAGGAGGCGATAAAATCGGCTACGATCTCTTTGTCCTCTTTCATTTTTTTATAGAAGGGTAAAAAAAGGATAACCTCTTGCCCTTTTTTTTCACTCAGAGCAAGAGGAAGTGCCTGGGCGACATCGCCCAGGCCTCCTGTTTTGATAAGGGGTGCGGCTTCGCTTGCAGCGAAAACGATTTTCATACGGTTTCTCCTTTTTTGATGATGACGGGATGCTCAGGTGTGCCTTGGAGCACCGCACCATCTCTAACGGTAACATTTTTGTCCAGGATCGCGCAGTAAAGATATGCGCCTTTTCCGATTTTTGTTCCTTGCATCACGATGGAATTAGAGATCATACTGCCCTCTTCCAGGGTAACGCCGCGGAAGATCACGCTTTTTTCTGCTCTGCCCTTTAAGACACAGCCGTCTGCAATAATGCAGCCCGAAACCTCCGAGCCTTTAAAATAATAGGTGGGAGCTTCGTCACGGACCTTGGTATAAATGGGAGCGTCC
This sequence comes from Eubacteriales bacterium, assembly GCA_045604665.1. GTDB lineage: Bacteria > Bacillota > Clostridia > Oscillospirales > SIG627 > RGIG5579. Next base: position 2,143 of record JAZUOK010000042.1, read on the forward strand.
TTTAAGAATAACCCATCACGCACCTTTTTGTCAAGCAGAGCCATATTATTGGCAAAATAGGACTGAATATCCTGGTTGCGAAGAACAACCCCGTCCACCGCGTAAACGGAAAGGGAAAGCTTTCCTTCCCGGAAGGCCCTCTGCAGAAAATCTCTTTCCAGATGAACATATCCCTTGGAATAGCTCTCCTCCAAGGCTTTTACCAGCATCTCGCGCTTGAAGATGAACATACCCATACCTACATAGTTTCCGTTTTCGGCTGAAGTATCCAAAAGGATCTCCGTTACCTTTTTGCGGGTATTGGTCTTTAATACAAGAGGATGCTTTTTCTCTTCCTTTTTGCCTTTGGTGGCAAGAACGGTCACATCACTTCCGCTTGCAATGTGATTTTTAATGGCGTCGCGGAAGTTTACATTGCAAAGAACGGTAGAGTCGCAAACCACTACATATTCATATTTGGGATTGTCGATAAAGTGGATGGCGGAGTGAAGGGCCTCAAGCTTTCCCTTGTAGATGCCTGTGCCGCCCTGTGCAAAGGGGGGCAGAACCACAACACCCTCGTTTTTACGGTTCAGGTCCCAATCGGCGCAGGAGCCAAGATGGTCCATGAGAGAACGGTAGTTGTATTTTGTGATGATACCGATGTTATAAATGCCGGAGTTGGAGAAATTGGAAAGAACAAAGTCCACCTGGCGGTATCTGCCGCCAAAGGGGAGAGAGGCTACGGTGCGCTCACCGGTTAATTGTCCCAGTGCGCTGTCGTAAATATTGGAAAAAATAATACCCATTGCTTTCATGATCCGTACCTCCTTAATATACTTCCTTCGGAAGGAGAACCTTGTTTTGCTCTACTTCCTTGTCTTTGCCTACCACGGCAATATCCCATTTGGAGGGGGCGTAAAATTCGGGGTCGTCACCGATGCGCGCGTTAGCGCGGATGACAGCATCCTCTCCGATGATGGCGTATCTTACCACACTTCTCTTTTCAATGACCGCGCCGCTCATCACAAGACTGTTTTCAATGATGGCGCCCTTTTCCACGGTGCAGCCTGTGGAAATAATGGAGTTTTTCACAATGCCGTAGACCGAGGAGCCCTCTGCCACATAGGAATTTTCGATTTTGGCATCGGGGTCGATATAGCTGCAGGGAAGGGAATTGTTTCTTGCGTAAATGCGGTTCTTGTTTTCACGCATATCAAGGAGAGGCTTTTCGCCCAAAATATCCATATTTGCCTGCCAGAGGCTTTCAATGGTACCTACATCCTTCCAGTAGCCTTCAAATTCGTAGGCGAAAAGACGCTTTCCGTCGTTCAGAAGCTTTGGCATAATGTTCTTACCGAAGTCGTTGGAGGAGGTGGGGTCGTCGTTATCGGCGATGAGGTACTCCTTCAAAATTTCCCAGCGGAATACATAAATACCCATGGAAGCCTTTGTGCTCTTGGGGTTCTTGGGCTTTTCCTGAAATTCGGTAATTTTTCCCGTTTCGTCGGTGGACATAATACCGAAGCGGCTTGCTTCCTCCAGGGGTACTTCCAGAACGGCGATGGTACAGTCCGCGTTATTTTTGGCGTGTTCCCGAAGCATTTTGGAATAGTCCATCTTATAAATGTGGTCGCCGGAGAGGATCAGAACATTGGTGGGATGATAGCGCTCCATAAAGGAAATGTTCTGATAAATGGCGTTTGCCGTGCCCTTGTACCACTCACTGCTTGCCGCTTTGGAGTAGGGGGAGAGTACATGGATGCCGCCGTTTGCACTGTTCAGACCCCAGGGCAGACCGTTGCCGATGTATTCGTTCAATTGGAGAGGCTGATACTGGGTGAGAATACCCACCGTATCGATGCCGGAATTGACACAGTTGGAGAGGGGGAAGTCAATGAGGCGGTACTTTCCTCCGAAGGGTACCGCAGGTTTTGCCGTGTTTTCGGTAAGCACCATCAGTCTGGAGCCTTGGCCGCCTGCCAGGATCATTGCCACACATTCTTTTTTGCGAAAATACATATATGCCTCCTGAATTTTATTCGGATACTTCTTTTTTGCGCGATTTGATTTTGCGGTAGAACATAGCAGAATAGGGGGGGATGGAAAATTCTCCCGAATAGGGTAGATTGTGGAAGGGGATCTCTTCTGCCTTAACGCTCCTCGGCTTCCCTTTTCCCATTCCGAAGGAAAGGTCAGAGGTGAAAATGGGCTTATATGACCCTATCTCCGGAAGACCGATGCGGTAAAAGTCCCGTTTTACGGGGCAGAAGTTGAAAATGCAAAGGAGCTCGTTTCCTTTTTTGTCAATGCGCCGAAAGGCGATGATGCTGTTGTCCCGATCGTCGGCGGAGATCCAGCGGAACGAGGCTTCCGAGGTGTCGTTTTCCCACAGAGGGCGACATTTTCTGTAAAAAAGGTTCAGCTCTTTAAAATAGGCGCTGAGCCCTTGGTGGAGAGGAAATTTCAGGCTCGTCCAGTCAAGCTCTCTTTTTTCACACCACTCGGTAAACTGACCGAAGTCATTTCCCATAAAGTTCAGCTTTCCGCCCGGATGTGCGAACATAAAAACGTATAAAAGCTTTGCCTGCTGGAATTTGTCTTCATAAGAG
>JAZUOK010000043.1:0-1694 GCA_045604665.1 Eubacteriales bacterium
GGAACCTTCTTTTCCGCAATTACTTTTTTACCAAGCTCCCCATTGTTTTCAAGAAGTCGCCATATTACACCTGCGAGAATCTTCGCAGAGGTAACACACGCCTTTTCACCATCCAGTAGTTTGAAATCCTTTGAATGGGCACCTCCTGTGACACCGCCGATAAACGGGTGAACGGAGGGAATCACAGAGGAAATATCCCCCATATCGCTACAAGCCTTTCCAAAAGGAGCAGAAAAATCCAAATCCTTTTGATCAAAGAAAAGCTGTGCTACCGAAGAAAAGACCTCTCTTAAGTTCTGATCGTGAAAGCGTGGAGCAGAGCCTGCAACATCTTCAAAATACACCCTGCAGCCCAAAGCGGCGGCAGAAGCGGCATATGCACGATTGATTTTCTCACTGATCCCGGAGATGGTTTTGTAATCTGCGCCACGGATCATTCCTTCGCAAACCACCTCGTCCGGTATGGAATTTACCACATTGCCGCCTTTTGTTAAAATAGGATGCATGCGGATGCTATCCTCATCACGGAAGGTTTCGCGCAGTGCATTTGCTGCGGTTAATGCAGTCGTAGCAGCGTAAAGAGCATTACAGCCATACTCCGGCTCCGATGCGTGAGCTGCTTTTCCAATAAAAGTTGCTTTTTTCCGAACATTTCCGTTTGTTCCCACAGAGCAATACATACCATTCAGATCAGAGTCCGCATGGATCATCATTGCCATATCCACCCCGTCAAGATAGCCGCGGTGCAAAAATTCCGGCTTGCCCGAAAAATAGCGGACATTGCCTTTTTTCTTTAGCTCTTCGCGGTATTTGCAATCGATCCCTTCTTCCGCAGGAACTGCGATCAAGCGGACCGTTCCGCAAAGTCCGTCAAGGTCTTCCTTGTTTTTCAGTGCCATTGCAAGGCCGAGAAGCATGGCGCACTGAATGTTATGTCCACAGGAATGGGCGGCGCCTGTTTCGGGATCGGCAAAAGGATGGCCAGGTGTGCAAATCCCATCCAGTTCGCCGAAAACAGCGATTTTTGGACCCGGATGACCCGTATCCGCATCCGTATAAAAGCCGGGAATATCCCCTGCTTCCTCAAGCTGATATCCAAGATTTTCAAAAGCGGATTTCATATACGCATGGGTCTTCCATTCGCGGAAACCAAGCTCGGGCATTTTTCTCAAAGCCTCTTCCGCTTCCAGAATCATGTTTTTGCTTTTTTCAATCGTTTCAAAAAGCTTTTCCACGGTATTGTCTCCTGTCGAAAATCAGTTTTCTTTTCTTTGGATCACATATTTTGCTAAAAGCTTGCAGGGGTGGTATGCCTCCTTGGAATAACGAAGACCCGGATCCCCCACATCTTCTTCTCTGTTAATATATACGACCTTGTCCGTGGCAAAATGAGAGATCATTTGAGTCAGAATCATTTGATAAGCGCCGCGCACGCTGCGAGAAGCCTTCTCAATATGAATAAACATGGTATCTCCGATGATTTCTGCAAAGGAGAAGGCGCAAACCTTGCCGTCCACGCGGATCAGCCCTCCCATAAAGCCGTAATCGTCTAAATGGGAAAGAACCTCTCGCACTGCGTTTTTCTCATCTTGAAAATATGAAGAGTCCTTTTGGATCTCAAGAAGATATTGGTCAAAATACGCTTCCAAGTCGGAGGCCAAGCGGTCTTAGGAAGACAAGGCATATTATCAACT
>JAZUOK010000044.1:0-2080 GCA_045604665.1 Eubacteriales bacterium
CATTCGTCGGTGGCTGCGAGTGACAATTATACTTGGCTTAAGGACCCCTGGCCGTGGAACTACCCGGAAGGAGGTAAAAAGTAATGTTTATCTATGAAAAAAAGCTGCAATATCCTGTAAAAATTAAAAATTGTAATCCAAAGCTTGCATCCTTCATTATCAGTCAGTACGGTGGGCCGGACGGTGAATTAGCAGCTTCCTTGCGCTACTTGTCTCAGCGCTTCGCTATGCCCTATCCGGAATTAAAAGGACTTCTCACCGATATCGGTGTTGAAGAGCTAGCCCATCTTGAAATTGTGGGAGCAGTAGTGCATCAATTGACGCGCAACCTGAGTGAAGATGACGTACGCATGGCTGATTTTGCACCGTATTTTGTTGATCACACTACGGGTGTTTATCCGCAATTTGCCTCTGGTATGCCTTGGACTGCAGCGACAATCGGTGTAAAGGGTGATGTAATTGCCGATTTGACCGAGGACCTTGCTGCAGAACAGAAAGCGAGAGTCACGTATGACAATATCATTCGAATGTCTGATGATCCAGACGTTACGGATGTAATGAGGTTTCTGAGAGAGCGAGAAGTAGTTCATTTCCAGCGGTTTGGCGAAGCAATTCGATTGGCCAAGGAGAAAATGGATCAGAAAAACGTTTATTATATGAATCCTGCCTTTGACAAATAAAACATCATAGAAAATAAAACAGCGGTGGGATGTATTAAGGCTTAGTACATCCCACCGCATGATTGTTTGATTGCAATTTTGATTACACCATCTCTACGATGTTCAAATACATCATATGCGAATTGAATATCTTTTAATTCATAAGTATGTGTTATGAGCGGCGTTGTATCGATCTTCCCTTCTGCAATCAGTTGTAAAGTTTCATTACAATGACAGCCATCGACCCCGCCTGTTTTAAATATCAAATTTTTACCGTACATTTCAGGTAACGGCAATACTTGCGGCTCATCATATAAAGAAACCACTGTTACAACGGCGTTTGGACGGGCGCATTCCCAGGCCATACGGAATGTTTCACGGCTGCCGGCAACCTCTAGAACAACATCTGCCCCGCCATGCTCGCTTTTTTCTATGATAAACTCGAGGATATTTTCGGGTGATACAGCTAATACATCGGGATAATGCTTCTGAACAAATTTAAGACGCAGAGGGTCTTTTTCGCAAACAATAATTCGTTTTGGATCCTTTAACATCGCGCACTGTAAAGTGCATATACCTGTCGGACCGGCACCGATAATCAGCACGGTGTCATTGGGACTAATTTCGGAAATCTGTGCTGCCCAGTAGCCGGTTGCCAGTATGTCACCGACAAAAAGTGCCTGCTCATCGGTGACAGAATCGGGAATCACGCATAACCCTTGATCAGCATACGGAACGCGCACATACTCTGCTTGTCCCCCATCGATTCGGCAACCTAATGCCCAGCCACCGTTTGAGTCAGTACAGTTATTGACCCAGCCATTTTTGCAGAAGAAACACTCGCCACAGAATGTTTCGACGTTCACGGTAACCCTGTCTCCTGGCTTTATAGTGTTTACTGCAGACCCGACCGCGTCAACTACGCCCACCATTTCATGTCCAACGGTTATACCAGGGACAGCCTTAGGTACGGAACCGTGTTTGATATGAAGATCACTGGTACAAATGCTACTTAATGTAACACGGACGATAGCATCTCGTTCATCTAACAGGACGGGCTTAGGTTTATTCTGAAGTTCAAATTTTCCGGGTTCTATGTAGGTATATGCAAGCATTGTTTACCCCTCCCCTCTCCTTTCGCTTATTATAGGTTTTTGACTGATTTGTGTCAACGAATAAGCGCAGGAGCATCGCTATTGCGATGCTCCTGTAATAAGAAGAATTTTGTTAATTAGGTTTCTTAATTTTGTTCAGCTTTGCATTTAAATCGAGCAAGTCTTCCTTAGTAAACTTTGCATCCATCATGCCACCAGCCAGAGTCAGTAGACGCAGCACTGTAAAGCCGTTCATCATCGCCATCATACCAGAGGTGACTTCAAAACCGGCAGCCTTTTTCTTCTCGCCTTTCTTGTTGCCGCCCA
>JAZUOK010000045.1:0-3277 GCA_045604665.1 Eubacteriales bacterium
CTCTTCATAGGAAGCTCATAATCTATGGGTGTTACAGGGGATAGATCCCGACCCAAAGCATAGTTTTTCAGCATTTCTCCGTTTTTGCCGAATTTCATCTTCAAAAAGCGGTCGTCAGCTACAGCAAGATCCCCTATGGTATGGATCCCAAACATGTGAAATACCGATGCTGATTTTCGTCCCACTCCCAAAATACTCTCCACCGGCAGCATCCTGATCTTTTCAAAAAAGCTCTCCTTCGGCAGATGGGTCAGCGCATCGGGCTTTTTCATATCACTGCCAAGCTTTGCGAGCACTTTGTTGAAGGAGACCCCTACAGAGATAGTAAGATTCAATTCCTTGCGAACCCGGGCGCGGATCTCCTCCCCGATGGCAACGCCATCCCCGAAGGCAAGTCGGGAAGCTGTCACATCCAGCCAGCACTCATCCAGCCCAAAGGACTCTACCAGATCTGTGTATTCCCCGTAGATCTTCTTGGCAAGACGGGAATACTTTACATATCGGTCAAAATGAGGCGAAACAATGCGAATCTCGGGACATTTGGACTTTGCCATCCAAATGGTGTCCCCCGTCTGCACACCGCATCTTTTCGCCTCTTCGCTTTTCGCCAGCACAATTCCGTGCCTCGCCTCCTCTTCTCCGCACACCGCAACCGGCACCGATAAAAGACTCTTGTCATAAAGCCGCTCCACCGATGCATAAAAATTATTCATATCACAATGTAAAATACTTCTCTCCATTTTTCGACACCTCTTGACAAAATTCGTTCGTGTATGTATAATAAAAAGCGAACGAAGTTTCGTAATTGATGATACACGAATTTTCGTTCGTTGTCAATGGTAAAAAATGCAAAATCATTCGTCCTGGAGGATTTATGAATTTTTCGGAAAAATTAAAAGAAGCAAGAAAAAAAGCAAAGCTGTCCCAGAGTGCACTGGCGCAAAAAGCAGGTATTTCCTCGCGAACCCTGCAAAATTACGAAATGGGAAAGCGCTATCCTGCAAGTCTTGATATTGCCCGCGCACTGGCAGAGGCCCTGGGCACCACCACGGAGCATTTGCTTTCCGGCGGAGAAGAAAGCATCATCAGCGCAAAAGGAGACGCCAAAACACAGCTTCAGGATCTGGTCCTTGCCGTGTCGGGTCTGTTTTCCGGCGGTGAGATCGGTGATGAGGACAGAGACGCTGCCATGGAAGCCATCATCGCCGCCTATTGGGCAGCGAAAAAGGAAAAGCGCGGTATGTCTCCCAATAGCGGAGAAAAGAGATGAATCAGATCCTTCGCATTGCTGAAAAGAGCGAAGAGCTTTGTAAAAAGCACGACTCCCGAAACCCTTTTGAGATCGCCGCCTGCGAAGGGATCCGACTGCGGTTTTGCCCCGAGTTTCAAACACTGAAGGGCATGTATAAGGTCATTTTGGAGGAAAGGTTCATCTTTTTAAACGGAAATTTAAAAAGACGGGAAGCAAGAGAGGTCCTTGCCCACGAATTGGGACACGACGCGCTCCATCGGGAAATGGCGGAAAACAGCATCGTACAGGATCATTTTCTTTTGGATATGCGTTTAAAGCCCGAGTACGAAGCAAACCTTTTCGCAGCCAACCTCCTCCTGGAGGATGAAAAGGTTCTGGAAGCCATTGGGGAAGGTCTTTCGTTAGAGGACTTGGCGGCAAGCTTGAAAACCTCCCCTTTTTTTCTGGAATTAAAGCTTTCCATTTTAAAAGAAAAAGGCCTGATTTAAAAAAGGCCGATACAAATTTCCCTTTCGGGTCATAAGGAAAAAACGAAAATCTCTTGCATTGAGAAAAGAATTGTGGTAAAATCTTTCCGTATCAAAAATGTTGAAAGGAAAAATGAAATGAAAATTCTCGTTATCAACGCAGGTTCTTCTTCCGTTAAATATCAGCTCATCGATATGACAAACGACGCGCTCCTTGCAAAGGGTATTTGCGAGCGTATCGGCATCGCTGGCGGTGCATTCAAGCATCAGGTTCCCGGTAAGGATGCTTACAAGCTCGATGTAGATATGAAAAACCACGGCGAAGCAATCTCTATCGTAGTAAAAACCCTGACCGATGCTGAGCACGGTGTTATTTCCGATCTTTCCGAGATCGGTGCTGTGGGACACAGAGTACTCCACGGCGGCGAGAAATTCTCCGGTTCCGTTGTTGTAAACGAAAAGGTAATCGAAGCCATTGAAGAGTGCTGTGAGCTTGGTCCTCTTCACAACCCCCACAACCTTACCGGTATCCGCGCATGCGAAGAAATCATGCCCGGTGTACCCCAGGTAGCCGTATTTGACACCGGCTTCCACCAGACCATGCCTGCTTACGCTTATATGTACGCACTCCCCTATGAATACTATGAAAAGTATAAGATCCGCCGTTACGGCTTCCACGGTACCTCTCACCGTTATGTATCCCTGAGAGCTGCAGAAATGCTTGGCAAAAAGCCCGAGGAATTGAACATCGTTACCTGCCACCTTGGCAACGGTTCCTCCATCGCAGCGGTACAGGGCGGTAAATGTCTTGACACTACCATGGGTACCACCCCTCTGGAAGGCATTATCATGGGCACCCGTTGCGGTTCCATCGACCCTGCAATCGTTCCCCTTCTGATGAAGAAGGAAGGCCTCACTCCCGATGAAGTAGACGCTGTTATGAACAAGAAATCCGGTATTCTGGGTGTTACCGGCTTCACCAGCGACAACCGCGATGTAGAAAACGGTGCAAAAGAAGGCAACGAGAGATGCAAGCTTGTTGAAGATATGCTCTGCCACCAGCTGACCAAGTATGTAGGCGCATATGCCGCTGCTATGGGCGGTGTAGATGCCATCGTATTTACCGGCGGTATCGGCGAGAACAACCCTGCATACCGTGAAAGAGTTGCAGAAAAGCTCCGCTTTATGGGCGTTGAAATGGACAAGAGCAAGAACGACGGTCTCAGAGGCAAGGAAAGAGATCTTTCCACCGACGCTTCCAAGGTTCGCATTATGGTAATCCCCACCAACGAAGAGCTGATGATCGCAAAAGACACTTACGAGCTCTGCAAGTAAGATAAAAAAATAAAACAGCCTGCCTTTCGGCAGGCTGTTTTTTCTTGCTTTTTGCCACATCCCGTGGTAAAATGAGAAAAAAACAAGGAGCACGCTTTTGAACGAAAAAATTCATAACAAGATCCGCATCCATTTCCTCTCTTCCACCCTACCGGCCCTTGTGTTCGGTGCGATCTCGGGTGTTCTTGCAGGTCTTGTGATCACTTTATATAAATTTTTTGCC
>JAZUOK010000046.1:0-4089 GCA_045604665.1 Eubacteriales bacterium
TATTCTTCGGCAGAAGCGAGACCCTCACCATCAAAGACGGTAAGCTTGACCTTGGCGAATTTGCTCATGTATACTTCATCGACTGGGATCATGTTCGTGCTCGTCCCCGTCAGGTTAACCTCACTGTATTCGGTACCGAAGAGGATATGGGCGATCGTAAGTACAACGGCGGTAAGGTTGTTAACACCCTCCGCAAGTTCCCTGCTGAAGAAAAGACCTACCTCGAGCAGTACGACGAGTGGAAGAAGAGATAACCCATTCCAAATGAAAAACACATCGGCAAATGCCGATGTGTTTTTTTCTGTTCTTTCTTTGAAAAGAAAGAACCAAAGAAACTTATGACTATTGTAGATAACTTTGGATTTATATTCCTTTATTATCTTTTGTTAGTCGAAAGCTTTCTTTGCTTACTTTCTTTCTCGAAAGAAAGTAAGCCGTAGCCGATTTTATAAAGTTAAATAAAGTTAAAAAAAGAGTATCGGCAAATGCCGATACTCTTTTTGTTTTAAGAATTAAACTTCTTCGGTGTTGATGTAGGTCAGGTATTCCTGGAGAGCCTTACGAGCTGCGGAATATCTGGAAGCGTAGGTAGATACAAAGGTATCATACTTTTCATCAGAACCTACAGAACCCTTAGCTCCGGGAGAACCGCATTCCTCGAAGATTCTGTACATACCGCCGAAGTTGTAACCAACAACGGGATCGTAGAGTTTGTTTTCGAGAGCGTATTCAACCATCTTAGCAGATTCAGCATCACGGATGGACTGCTTGAGAATTACCTGATCGTAGAATGCAGGAGTCAGAGTCAGTCTGGAGTAGTAGGAGAACGCATCCAGAATGTAAGCTGCCTGCTCACGGCCGGAGGTAAATCCATTGGTTTCCCAATCTTCGCAGTTGTCAACAGTGGTGGGGATACAGAAGGTTGCGAGCTGACCGAATGCAGGAGAGTTGTAGTACTTATCCTGTTCAGCATTCTTCTTGGGGAAGGGAAGAACACCCAGAGACTGAGTGGTCTGACCGGAGTAAAGAATGGTACCCAGGTTACAAGCGTAGAAGGTAGAGAAACCGTTACGCAGACGGGCAGACATATCACTTACTTCACGGTAGGGAGAAGTGATCAAAGGACGGCAAGCTTCCCAAGCTTCGAGAAGTTCGGGTTTGGGCTGTGCAGGGATTTCAGTTTCGCCGGAAGAGGAAATACGGGAAAGGGTAACGCCGCAACCAGCAACATGAACCCAGTTGTTGTACCACTCACCGGTGTAACCCATACGGTCGGTACCGGGAACGATGGTTCCGTCACCGTCAAGGTCTTTTGCACTGCCGTTCATGATTTCAACCATCAGATCGATGGTCCATTTGCCTTCTTCAACTACATCGTAGAGATTGAGGGTCATGTCGTATTCTTCAACCCAGTCTTTGTTGAAGAACATGATCCAAGAAGCTCTGTCGTCGAGGGTACAACCGTCGCCGTTTACAAAGAATACTTTGCCGCCGACATTCATACCTGCCAAGCTGTTCTGATCATACCAAACTTTTTCAAGATTGATGTTATCGAGAACTGCAAGGTCAACCAGAAGGTTTGCTGCTGCAAGGCTTCTTACATCTCTTGCAACGCCGAGAATGAGATCAGCAACATATTCGCCTGCGATCAGAGGTTCGCGAACGGATTTTGCAACTTCTTCATATCTCTGCTCAACGATGGTAAAGTTGTACTTGTCAGCAAGCTGAGCGTTACGAGCAAACACAGCATCGTTTACCTTGTCGCCGTTGGGAGCTTCCGCATAAACTTCGTTTACGGAAAGGTGAGATGCATTGTTGTGTCTAACAACGAAACGAACTTCATGACCGTTCAGGTTTTTGATCTCTGCATCGTAAACTTCGTTCTCATTCTGTGCTTCGCCTTCAACAACACTGCCGGCTTGGCCACCCTTGTCCTTGTCGTCTTTTCCGCAAGACACCAGGAACAGAGAGCAAAGCATAATGACTGCAAGGATCAAAGAGAGGATTCTTTTTGCATTCATTTCTTTTTTCTCCTTAAAAATTTTTACCCTTATTCAGGTAGTACCATTATATCATACTTTTTAAAAAAGGGAAGAGTTTTATCGATAATTTACAATCTCCTCACATCTTTGCGCGATTTTACCAAATTTATCGCTGTTTTATGGAAAAAATGCCAAAGATAAGGGGAAAAATGCCCTATTTTCCCGTGCTGCCGAAGCCCCCTGCGCCCCGCACGGTATCTGCCAATTCTTCACTTTCCTCAAAGGTGACCTTCAGGAAAGGCGCGATTACCAGCTGCGCCACTCTCTCCCCGTGCAAGACTCTTCTCTCTTCCCTGCTTTGGTTATAGAGGGCAACCATGATTTCTCCCCGATAATCTGCATCGATCACCCCCACTTTATTGGCAGGTGCAAGGCCCTTTTTCACACTCAGACCGCTTCTTGCGTAAATGAATCCGCCGTAGCCCTCGGGGATCTCCATGGCAAGGCCCGTAGGGATCATAACCGTTTCGCCGGGGGCGATCACTTCTTCCCCCGAAAGGCAGGCATACAGATCCGCCCCTGCGGAAAATTCACTGCCGTAGGTAGGAAGGATCGCTTCTTCTCTCAGCTTTTTTACCTTCAAATTCATAAGAACACTCCTTTTTTGATCTTACTTTATTTTACCATCCTTCAGAAATACCGTCAAGGCTTCCTGAATACAAAAAAGCCCTCTGCCAAAGCAGAGAGCTTTTCTTTTCAATTGTTTTATGCCTTTTTATGAGAGAAGTGGCGGATCACAAGAAGGGTGCCAACCATCAGCACAATACCGACGGGAAGCGCAATCCAGGCATTGGGTACAAAGCCTGCAAAAATATATGTTACAAAGGATACGCCTGCAACGGTCAGGGCATAGGGAAGCTGGGTGGAAACATGGTTCAAGTGGTTGGACTGGCTTCCTGCAGATGCCATAATGGTGGTATCGGAAATGGGACTGCAGTGGTCACCGCAAACAGCACCTGCCATACAAGCAGAGATGGCAACAACGGTCATGTTATTGTCTACACCGCCGAATACGCTGAGTACGATAGGAATGAGAATGCCGAAGGTGCCCCAGGAGGTACCGGTAGCAAAGGAAAGACCAACACCGATCAGGAAGATGATCGCAGGAAGGAATGCCTTAAAGCCTGCAGCACTGCCTTCTACCAAAGAAGAAATGAAGATCTTTGCGCCGAGAGAGTCGGTCATCGCCTTCAGAGTCCATGCGCAAATGAGGATCATAATGGCAGGAACCATTGCCTTGAAGCCTTCGGGAATAGATTCCATACACTGCTTGAATGTGATAACTCTTCTTACAAGGAAGTAGATCACGGCAACCACTACGGTAATAAAGGAGCCGTAAAGCAGACCGACGGATGCGTCGGAATTGGAGAAGGAGATGATAAAGTTCTTATAGCCTTCTGCCTCAGCATCAAAGAAGCCGCCGGAATAGATCATACCGATGACGCAAGCAATTACAAGGAATACAACGGGAAGGACCAGATCGATTACCTTGCCCTTGGGGTTAGCATTCTTATCTTCCGTCACGCTGTCCAGAAATTCTTCTGCACCGGAAGTGAAGAGATCGCCTTTTTCCACTGCATTCTTTTCGTGCAGCTTCATGGGGCCGTAGTCAAACTTACAAAATGCCAGAACCAGCATCATAACAATGGTAAGAAGTGCGTAGAAGTTGAAGGGGATCGCCTTAATAAAGAGGGAAATACCGCTCATGGGGCCTTCTCCCTGTGCGAAGCCTGCAACAGCAGCCGCCCAGGAAGAAATGGGAGCGATGATACAAACAGGTGCCGCAGTAGCGTCGATCAGGTAAGCGAGCTTTGCGCGGCTGAGCTTGTGCTTATCCGCTACGGGACGCATAACAGAGCCTACGGTCAGGCAGTTGAAGTAGTCATCGATAAAGATCAGACAGCCGAGAATGATGGTTGCGATCTGTGCGCCGACTCTGCCCTTGATGTGCTTTGCCGCCCATCTTCCAAAGGCTGCAGATCCGCCGGCTTTGTTCATCATGGCAACCATCGCACCCAGCATTACCAGAAAGACGAGGATACCCATA
>JAZUOK010000047.1:0-2599 GCA_045604665.1 Eubacteriales bacterium
CCTGTTCCTGTTCTCCGCGTTGGTGTCAATGACTGCTTCGGCAAATCCGGCAAGGCAGCTGAATTGATCGATGAGTTTGGTCTTTCCGCAAGATTCATTGTTGCAAAAGCAAAAGAAGCAATCAATCTCAAAAAATAAGTAATTGAAAAAAGCTTTCGCTTAAAGCGAAAGCTTTTTTTATGCTCTTAAGTCTAAACTCATTTGATTTTCTTCGCTTGACACAAAAATCGGTCTAAAATAATCAATCTGTAAAATCGAAAAATTCGATAATAGAAGTGTTAAAGTAAATATCAATATTAAAATTTTTTTCATTACATTTGTTTTTTGATCCTTGACAGCGCAAATTTTTCAAGTCTGCTTACCTGAGCCTGGCTGATTCCGATCTCTCCTGCAACCTCCATTTGAGTTTTTCCTTGAAAGAAGCGTAATTTCAGTATCGTTTTTTCACGATCACCAAGTACCTTAATCGCTTCTTCCAGCGCAATGTTCTCTACCCAACAAGAATCGTCCGATTTCAAATCATAGATCTGATCCATTAAAAAAATTGAATCGCCGTTGTCTGAATATACAGGATCATAAAGAGACACCGGGTCAATTACCGCTTCCATTGCTTCAGAAATCTCCTTTTCACTCACTTCCGTGCAGGTTTCATCCTTGTCTTCCGACAATTCTTTGATTTTTTTATTCAAAGCAATGGTAATTTCGGTAATTGTAGGTTCTCGACCGAGCTTTTTGGTTAGCGCTTCTCTCTCCATAAGAGCTTTATAAGCAAGATCTCTAAGTGATCTGCTGACACGAATCATATTATTGTCTCTTAAAAATCTTCTGATCTCACCTATGATCATAGGAACAGCGTAAGTGCTGAAGCGCACATTTTGTGTTATATCAAAATTGTCAACTGCCTTTATTAAGCCAACGCAACCAACCTGAAACAGGTCGTCAGGGCTGTCATGCCTTCTTAAGAACTTTTGTATGACGCTTAAGACAAGCTTTAAATTACCGGTTATCAGCTGTTCTCTTGCGTCTAGATCCCCCGCCTTTGTCTTTTTTAATAATTCACACTTCTCTTCTTCGCCAAGAACCTTAAGATTTGATGTGCAAATTCCCGAAACTTCAACTTTTCCTTGCAATCCATCACCTCCGTATGCATATTATTTCCACATCAAAAATGAAACATTCTGCATTTCGTTAGAAAATAACGGAAGTGAAATAAAAAGAAACCATCAAATGATGGTTTCTTTTTATTCAAGTTATCTGTTCTTCATCTGGTTTTCAGCGTTTTCGATCAGCTTCTTTACCATCTGACCGCCAATGGAACCTGCCTGCTTTGCAGTGAGGTCTCCATTGTAACCCTGCTTCAGGTTAACGCCAACTTCGGAAGCAGCTTCCATCTTGAAGCGATTAAGAGCTTCCTTTGCCTCAGGAACAAGAGACTTATTAGCCATGTTATTTACTCCTTGTTGAGATATTTTGAGCTAAGCTCATCCGCCCTGAAAGAAGATTTTCTTTTGGGCTCGCTATTATTTTGTCAAACACTTCTATTTTTATGTTCGGTAAGTTTTGGAAATTTATTGAATTAACATTTGTATTGTGGTATAATAAAAAGAGAAACAAATTCGGAGGTTTATATGCCCCAGAGACTTTATAAAGACGATGAGATCAAGCTCATTGTTCTATATCTTTTAAACGAACTTGATGACGCCTTTGACTTTCAAACCATTTCTGAAATAATCGTTTGGGACGGTTCCATCAGTTATTTTGTATTTTCCCAATGCTTTGACGAATTAATCCAGTCCGGCGCAATTGAAAAAATTTCAGAACAAGGCAAAGAGCTTTTCGCCATAAGTCCCCTCGGTAGAATTTCAATTAAAGAGGTAGAAGACTCTATTCTCGGATTTGTCAAGGAAAGAATCATGCGAAGCGCCACAAGGCTCCTTGCATTTAAAAAAGACGGAACAAACATTTGCTCAAAAATTCAGCCAAAGAACGGTGGATATGAGCTCTCCTGTTCTATCAAAAACAAAAAAATCAATTTACTTGAAATCAATATGTATTTTGATAACAAAGAAGAAGCGGAGCTTTTACAATCCGGTTTTGATAATCAAGCCGAACGGGTTTACAGTAGCCTTTTGGCTCTCCTCAGCGGAGATTCAAAATTCATTATTTAACGAAAAAGGAACACACCCTTTGGTGTGTTCCTTTTTTAAGAGATCTCATAGTAAAAAAAGTTATCTTCGATTTTTTCTGTGTAAAAAGTAAATTTAGTGCCGTATGAGGCCTTCTTTTCGTAGGAAAAACCATTTCCGCTTTCAAGAAGCTTTGCAGAGGTATCGCCAAAATAAACAGGCTCATTCTTGGAAGAAAAATAGATACCAAAATCATAATTTTTTGTTGGTAAGCACATATCAAAAGCACAAATTATAAGATCATCTCGCCGAATCAGATCAACAAGCTTTACATTCGTGGATTCAAAAAGAAGATCGATTGCAGGGTCAGAAAATTCAGAAAAAGATTGATCTTCCATATTTTGAAGATAAATGCCGTTTATGTCTTCACTACCGGCTGGCATATAAAATTCCGGTTTTGAAATCAAGGCATC
>JAZUOK010000048.1:0-3179 GCA_045604665.1 Eubacteriales bacterium
TGATAATATGCCTTGTCTTCCTAAGACCGCTTGGCCTCCGACTTCATAACCTGTATCGTCTTCATTCCCAGGTCACCGATATTCTTACGAATAGTCTCGACGCTGATAAACACTTTGTCTTCAAATCCATGGGTGGTTTGGTCGTTCGGGTCAAATTTATATGCCATAATAAAATTCTCCTTTTGTATTTATTTTCAAGCCACGCACGAGGCAGTTTGCGACGGCTCTATTTATTAAATAGGTGAGATTACGGTTGCGTTTCAAGAAAACAATATCTGTTTTCGACTTTTTTCGTAAAAAAATAAAAAATTAGGGACACTTTTCATTATTTCCCTTAAAAAATGGTGGTTGCAGACCAAAATTGCTGGCGACACACAGCTTGCGGTATCTTTCTCCACGCAGGCGCAAGCCGCCTCTCTGACCCCCATTTTCGTCCTGAAGTCTACGGGGATATGTTGCAGCACAAATTCGTCCTGGCGGTCTTTGGCGGGCCCATCGCATATCTTTTTCAGTCCTCGCCACGCAGAGAGATTTTCGTCAGCAACTTGGAACCGGCGTCTACCCTCCGCCACCTTTGAGGACGAAAATGTGTACGGAACGGGTGCGATCTGGTCAAGGCTTTTGCTGACCAAAATTTAGATGTCCTTTATAATTTAGGGAGGTCAAATTTGAGTTTCAAGAAAACATCATCCGGGGACAACTTTTTGCTCAAAAGCTATCGTCGTGCAAAAAATTTCTGACCAAATTTCTATAAATAATATGGGAGAGGTCAAAATCGAGTTTCAAGAAAACATCATTTGAGGGCGACTTTTTGCTCAAAAGCTGTCGTAGCGCAAGAAATTTCACCAAAAATTTCTATAAATAATATGAGGGAGGTCAAAATCAAGTTTCAAGAAAACATTAACGGCCTGCGCTTTTTTTCGCAGACCGTCGTTCTTTATGGGAATATTTTTATATGTGTGTCGTTACCCAATGACAGATTCTCAATCATTTCGAAATGAGTCATATAGATTTATTCTTGATTTATGGGTGATTAATGGCAGGCAAAACTATCGTTTTGAAATGATTGCCCCCTGTCCTTTCGATATGATGATAGACGCTCTTTTCGAAATGATGATGGCTATCTCTTTGAAATGATGATTGCTGTCTTTTCGAAATGACGATGGTTTTCTCTTTGAAATGATGGATGGACTGTCACTTCGAGATGATGATGACTTTCTCTTCGAAAGATTGATGGCTTTCCCTTTGATATGAAGATGATGCTCTTCGAGAGATGGGATTGGATGCCCTCTGCTGATTTCGAAACGACAGTCATATTTCTTGTCATAGAAGAAAGATGTTGTGTCCGGTCGCGTTTACTTTCGAAAGGATAGATTATTTCGAAGAACGACCGTACATTTTTGGCAATGACAGTTGATTCCAAACTGACAGTTTGCCGCCAAAAACTCTCGAAATCTTATCATTTAGTAAAGATAGGTAACCTTCTAAAGATTTTTGCATTGACTTCATAAATTAAAGGAAAATCATATGTTTTGGGGGAAAATAGCAGATTATCAGCATTCCTGTCCTGTAAATGATATGTTTTCAGCATGATTTGTAAGCGTTCCATAATAGTTATCAATGATAACTCTTTATGGGGGAAATACGTTTTGCGAAATGCCGATTTCCGTTTTGGAACCCCGTCCCGGTCACACTTCTTGACACACCAGGTAGCAAATCACCAAGAAAATTCTTGGGATATCCCATTTTTTCTGTTCTTAAAATTTGGGATATCCCATCTTTTTAGGCTCTCCGATTTTTGGGATATCCCAACCTTTTTCGAATTGCAATCTTGGGATATCCCAACTTTTCTTGCGGGTCGTTTTGCAAATCGTTAAGTGCATCTCTTGGGATATCCCAACATTTTCGTCCCCATCGTTTTTGCAAATCGATATCCCAAACAAAAAACGGATCCGGTCTGAGACATTTCTCAAACCGGAGCCAATACCTATTACCATACAGAATCAGACTTTTGACGCTAAATAATCAGACAGCTTTTTCAACTTATTTGTCGTGATCTTTTCATCATAGTGCATTCCGTCGTACGTGGGATGCAAAACCGGATACATGCCTTTCGTTTTTAGCATATAGTGATTCTCTATCAGCCATTCAATGATTGCAGTCAGAGTTTCTCTGTTTATTCCTTTAAGCGAAGCATATTCCGATACTTTATCAAGGCCAGACTCAGTAATTTTTTTACTTTGTGCACCCCTAAGAACATCAACCAAAGTCGTTATTCCGTAATACTTCTTTTCACTGATATGCGACAAGCATTGCAGAATCTTGTGAATGATATCATTTAAATCATTCTCACCATAAGACACCGATTTTATTTCTGCTTTTTTTATAACAATAGGCTTCTCTATTCTTGCGTCTGGTTGCTTTTTCTCTGCAGCTACACTACGATCGGTCGTAGGATGAATATTTTTGGCTTTGGGAAATTCTTTTGCCGGTGCAGGATCCTGTGTAAGCTTAAACATTTCGTAGTAAAGTTTTGGTGCTATAAAGTTACTGCAGCCGGTTCCGTCCTTGTTATAGTTTGTACACCCCAAAAAGTACTGATTTTCCTTTCCGGGTTTTACAATTAGATACCCATCTCTACACTGATCGCACTTCATAATTGACAGCTTACCTGCCTTATACTCGTTTGTCATAAAGCCACACAGTTCAGGCTCATTTGTGCAAATATGCAATCGTAACCCGTAAGAGTTTTTATAACGGAATTGTAAGGGGTATCCACAAATAGGACACGTCTTTTTAGCGAATGTGTTTTCTTCCCCCTCCTCATTCCAATTGCCGTGCAATACGACATTCTTGTAATCCTTTTTTATTTCCAGCAAAAATTCCGAAGGATTTTGTTCTGGTGCAATAAAGAATACACGGTTTTTCGTGCGAGTCATTGCAACGTAGAACAGTCTCCTTTCTTCGGCATAATCGATGGATCTATCACCTTTAATAACAAAGGCAAGAACAGGATCGTCTTCAATTTTAGACGGGAAACCATATGTTTCGTTACGGCCATTTACAACAATTACATTGTCATAACCAAGTCCCTTTGATGCATGGGCAGTCATAAACGTAATGTTTAATGCGGGATATTTAACGCTCTTGAGTTTGCTGCCTCGATCAATGTACTCAAA
>JAZUOK010000049.1:0-5334 GCA_045604665.1 Eubacteriales bacterium
CTGAGGAGACCTTTTTCAAAAACCCCACGGCAAAGAACAGAAAAAGCCGCCTGCGGTTGCAGACGGCTTGGGGTTATTGTTCCAGAGCAAGATCCACCAGGGTCTCACACAGCTCGGGGAAGGAGATGCCTGCGGCGCGCGCGGCATCGGGGAAAAGGCTGGTCTCGGTCATTCCGGGAGAGGTGTTGATCTCGATCACAAAGCTTTCGCCTTTTTCATCCAGCATCACATCGATACGGGAAAGGCCGCGGCAGCCGGTGGCGGTATAGGCATCGCAGGCGAGTTTTTTTAGTTCCGCCTCTTTTTCGGGAGAAATACGGGCAGGGATAATGTGCTGGCTTCCCCCGGGGGTATATTTGGATTCGTAGTCGTAGAACTTTCCGCTGGAGGTGATTTCAATGGGGCAAAGCGCTACAGGGGCACCGTTTCCCATAACCGGTACGGTAAGCTCCATTCCCGAAAGGAATTTTTCCGCTAAAATGTGGTCACCGTAGGAAAAAAGTTCTTTTAAGGCTTCTCCTGCATTTTCACGGCTGCGCAGGATCATGGTGCCGATGCTGCTGCCTTGGCAGCAAGCCTTAAGTACAAGGGGAAGACCCAAGCGGTCCATGGCTTCGTTCACTGTTTTTTCCGGATCTTGTTTTCCCTCCTCGCCGATCTGGATAAAATCGGGTGTGGGAACGCCGGACAGACGAAGGACTTTTTTGGTCATGATTTTATCCAGGCAAAGGGCACTTGCGGCGATACCGGGTCCCGTATAAGGGATCTCAAGCCATTCCAGATACCCTTGCACCGCACCGTCCTCACCGCCTTTGCCGTGAAGGGCGATGAATACTGCATCGGGACGGATCTTCGCAATTTCACCGATGGTATCTTTTGTCAAGTCAAGGGTTTCCACAAAGGAAAATTTCTCACGAAGGGCCCTCGCCACCGCTTTTCCGCTGCGAAGGGATACTTCGCGCTCGGTGCTTTTGCCGCCCATAAGAACAAGAATCTTTTCGTTTCTCATATCAGCCTCTTTATGTTTTTATCTTTATCCTATGCTTTCTAAGGAAAAAAGGTGCTTAAATGCCCCGAAGCTCCGGAAGGGTTTCCTTTTTCTCTTGGTAGACCCCGGGAAAAAAATCTCTGATAAATGCCGTAAACGCCAAAACGGCCCGTTTGATAAAGGAATCCACAAGGGCGTCGGTGAAAATTTCCGATTCGGGAAGAGCCTCTTCGGTGTGCCAGTGGAAATTGAACTCCAAAAATGCGCGGATATCCTCCTCGGGAAGGGCAAGTACACTTTCGTATAGGGATTTTTCCGGGTGATGGAGCCTTTCCCACACTTCCCGATTCCAGGGCATTCTCTGAGCCACACGACTGCCTGCACGGGACAGCTCCTTGCGGTAATCCAAGAACCAATTCTCCTCGCCGTGCATTTTGCGGTGGGCTTTTTGGGGACCGTTGTCCCAAAGGTAATCCAGGTAAAAGTGGAAGAGAGCACCGAAATCAAAATCCCTTTTAAGATTCAGCTTCTGACCGAATTTTACAAGATTTTGCAGTCTTTCCTCCTTGGGGATATCCCGAAAATGAAGGTGGTCCTTCAGCTCTCGGTTGCCGTCTACGCAATCGGGCAGAATGGACCCCAAGTAAAAAGCGTCGCTCCCGTGGGGAAAAAGGGTTTTAGCGGCGTAAAGGTGCATCATGGTTGCAGGCATACATACCTCATTTCAAAATTTCACGAAATGGCATAAGGCTTTTCTTTAAAACAGCACCGAAAAGACCTGCGCTGATCACTTCCCCTACGAAAATGGAAAGGTAGAGAAGAGGCAGTGCGGTGCTTTGAAAGCCGTAGATATAATACAAAAGGGGCGGAACCGCAAGGGTATTGGCGAAAATGGGCGGTAGGTACGGCAAAAATCTTCTCTTTCGCAAAAGATAAGTTCCCACAGCGCCCAGAAGAGTTGCCAAGGATCCGATCACCACATCCAGAAACACCGCGCCGCAAAGAAGATTTGCCAAAATACACCCGATAAAAAGACCGGGGATCGCACAAGGGGTAAAGATCGGCAAAATGCAAAGAGCTTCGGAAAACCGCAATTCAAAGGGACCGATGGCAAGGCCCAATGCGGAAGAAATGAGAGTCAATGCGGCAAAAAGCGCCGCGATCAAGGCAGACAGTGTCAGCTGTCTTGTGGTAATCTTTTTCATTTTTTCTCCTTTAGTTTTGTTTTAAGTGAGGAAGGTCTCGAACTCACTGTTAAAAAGACAATTTATTGTAACACAAAGAAATCCCGATTGCAACCTACTTTCTTGGTTCTTTTTTCGAGAAAAAAGAACCAAGAAAGCTTCCGACGAATAAAAGAAAAAATAAAATTATTAATCCAAAGTTATCTACAAATAGCCATAAGTTTTTTGCGTCGCTTTTTTTCAAAGAAAGAACCAAACCTTTGTTCCTTTTTGAAAAAAGGAACCGAAAAAACTTCCGACGAATAAAAGAAAAAATAAAATTATCAATCCAAAGTTATTTACAAATAGCCATAAGTTTTTTGCGTCGCTTTTTTTCAAAAAAGCGACAAGCCAAAGAAAAACGAATTTTTAGAAACAAAAAAGCACTATTTTTTGCAAACATTATTGGCGTATCGTAGAGATCTCACGAATGACCTGCCGCTAATGGCACAAAACTGTGGAAAAGCACTGTGTTCGCACAATCTTCCTGTGCCTCACCCTCAATTATGGAAAATGCCGTGTTTCGAAAAACATCGTGGATACATTGCCTTCTCCAGAGGGAGAAGGTGCCGAGGAACGAGGCGGATGAGGTGTAGGCTTTCGTTTTTGCAAAATATGATTGGCGCTTTGCGCCAAGACCATTTTCTTCTATTTTTTGCAAACTCCTCATCCACCGCTAAAGCGGTCCCCCTTCTCCCTCAGGAGAAGGCTCTTTGATTAAAAATTCTGCCTTTCTTGTAGGGACCGGAGGCTCACGCTACGCTACGCATAAGTTCTGCCAACCAATCAAACGGCGGCTTCGCCTTGTTCTCTTGGGGCTTCACTTATCTCCGACGGTCCGCGGAAGGTCGCTTTTTTTCAAAAAAGCGACAAAGTTTAAGAAAAATATTTATCAGAAGATACGCGGTACTGTACCGCTTCCAGTATATGCTTTTCGGAAATTTCTTCTGCACCTTCTAAGTCTGCAATGGTACGGGCAAGGCGAAGGATGCGGTCGTACCCGCGGGCGGAAAGACCCAGAGCCTCGAAGCTTTCTTTCAGCATATCACGGGCAGAAGCGTCCATCAGGCACATTTTCTTCGTCAGTGCCCCGGAAAGGGCACCGTTGCAGGGCACACCGTATTCCTTGTATCGATCCCTTGCAATGCGCCGCGCCCGATTGACCCGTGCGCGCACCTCTTTACTGCTCTCGGCCTTGCTTTTTCCCGAAAGCTCCTCAAAGGATAGGGCAGGCACCTCCACGCGCATATCAATACGGTCAAGAAGCGGCCCCGATATTTTTCCAAGATATTTTTCCACTGCCTTTTTGGTGCAGCTGCAGGTATGGGTAGGATCGCCGAAATAGCCGCAGGGACAGGGATTCATGGCACAAACCAGCATAAAATCCGAGGGGAAGGTCATCTTCCAGGCGGCACGGGTAATGGTTACACAGCCATCCTCCAAGGGCTGACGGAGGATCTCAAGATTTCTCTTATCAAACTCCGCAAGCTCATCCAAAAACAGAACTCCGTTATGGGCAAGGCTGATCTCACCCGGGCAAGGAGTGGCGCCGCCCCCCACAAGGCCGGCAAAGCTCATGGTGTGATGGGGTGCACGGAAGGGCCTTTCCCGAATCAGCGCCCCCCCTTCGGGAAGGGTACCGCTCACCGAGTGAATGGAAGTGGTCACAAGCATTTCATCAAAGGTCATTTCGGGAAGGATCCCGGGGATCGCCTTGGACAGAAGGCTCTTTCCGCTGCCGGGAGGCCCCACAAGCAGGAGATTATGTCCCCCTGCGGCGGCGATCTCAATGGCTCTTTTCGCCACCTCCTGGCCGCGGATATCCGCAAAATCCACCGTGGGAATAAATGCTTCGGTTTCTTTCGTTTCCGGTCCTTTTGCCGGGGTCAAAAGTGCTTTTCCCGTCAGGTGGTCCAGAATCTCGGTCACATTTTCCACACCGTAAACGGTAAGACCGTCCACCACACTGCACTCCCTTTCATTTTCCTTCGGAACGAAAAGACACTTGGCGCCGGCCTCCTTTGCCGCCAGGGCTTTCGGCAGCGCACCGGTACCGCCCCGAAGGGCACCGTCAAGACCCAGCTCCCCGAAAAAGAAGGTCCCTTCTAAATTCACATCCTTCAAAAGGGAATTGCACAAAAGGGCAATGAGAATCGGCAGGTCAAAGCCGCTGCCCTGCTTCTTCCGATCGGCAGGGGCAAGGTTTACGGTCACGCGGCTTTTGGGCATGGGAAGTGACAGGGATAAAAGAGCCGCGGTAATGCGGCTCTGACTTTCTTTTACCGCAAGATCGGGAAGGCCGATGATCTCCATTTCAAAAAAGCCTTTTCCGAAATACGCCTCTACCACAACCTCAAAGCCTTCCAGGCCCCAAACGGCACAGCTGCCGATCTTCACGATCATGAAAACACGCCCCTTTACCCGATTTTTTTCACATTGTAACATGAAAAAAGGGAAAAAGCAAAAAAGTTTACAAATTTCGGTCAAATTTCTTTTTTATTTCAGGGAAAACTTCCTCTTTTGACTTTACTTCTCATAAAAAAAGTGATATAATCTCATACGGAAAATTAATTCTATTTTCAAAGGAAAGGAATTTTATCATGGTCACAAGAAAGAAAATGTCCATGGATGGTAATACTGCGGCGGCGCATGTATCTTACGCGTTCACCGAAGTTGCTGCCATCTACCCCATTACCCCCTCCAGTGTTATGGCGGAACTGACTGACTCTTGGCCTGCAACCGGACTTCAGAATATGTTCGGCGAAAGGGTAAAGGTTACGGAAATGCAGTCTGAAGCAGGTGCTGCCGGTACCGTTCACGGCTCTCTCGCCGCAGGTGCTCTCACCTCCACCTTCACCGCATCCCAGGGTCTGCTTCTCATGATCCCCAACATGTACAAGATCGCAGGCGAGCTCCTTCCCGGTGTTATCCACTGCTCTGCACGCTGTGTTGCTTCTCACGCGCTGAACATCTTCGGCGACCATAGCGACATCTACGCTTGCCGTCAGACCGGTTTTGCTCTTCTTGCAAACACCAACCCCCAGGAAGTTATGGACCTGGGTGCCGTTGCACACCTTGCAGCACTCAAGGGCAGAGTTCCCTTTTTGAACTTCTTCGACGGCT
>JAZUOK010000050.1:0-2387 GCA_045604665.1 Eubacteriales bacterium
ATCAGCATTTCTCTCGATCCGAATATGCCGTTGGTAGCTGAAAACAAACTGATTGTTGTGGGCCCCAACGAAAGTATAGAAAAGATCATAAACCAATGATAGATCGCATTACCAGCAACAAAAATGAATATATCAAGCAGCTTTGCCGTCTTCACAGCGCTGCAGGACGCAAGACAAGCGGTCTCTTTTTGGCCGAAGGACGTAAGGTTTGCGAGGAGGCTATAAAAAGCGACCTCAAAATCGAACGGGTTTTGGTAACCGAAAAAGAATGTAGCTCTCCCCTGTTAAAGGATCTTGAAGATAAAACCGTATTAATCGCTGATCACGTGGCCGAAAAATTAAGTACAATGGACACCGTTCCCGGCATGTTTATGGTGTTGCATCAGCAAGAGCATACCATAAAAGAAAATCCACCGTTTATCTTAGCGCTGGATCATCTTTCCGATCCCTCTAACCTTGGTGCGATTCTTCGCTCTGCAGAGGCATTCGGCGCAGGTTTGGTTTATTTAAGCGACGGAAGCGTTGACCTATACTCTCCGAAAGTTATCCGTGCAGCAATGGGAAGTGTTTTTCGCGTCCCCGTCTTAAGAGGTTCTCTTTCCGAATTTATTCGAGAAAAAAGGCAAGCCGGTTATGCCATTCTCGGCGCAGGACTTGATCGAAATTATCGACAACTCCCCGACATTTCTTTTGATGCCCCCACCGTAATGGTGATCGGTAACGAGTCCAACGGCATAACACCCGAGATCATTTCAGTCTGCGACAGCGGTGTATTTATCCCAATGTTGGGAGAAAATGAATCCTTAAACGCTGCCGTTGCCGCTTCAATCCTATTATGGGAGCAATCAAAATGGAGATAAATCATCATATCCTATGGATCTGGGCAAAAGAAATCCTCGGATTTAACAATAAAAAACTGTTGCGTCTTGTTGATCTCTCGGGTTCAATCGAAGCACTTTTCAAAACCGAGGACTTCAGCGCGTTCAGTTTTCTAACGCCTAAGGAGCAGTTCTTGCTCTCTCAAAAGAACCTCCGCTCTGCATGGGAGGTTTACGGAGATTGTGAGGAAACCCAAATCGGGATCCTGACTCTTGAAGATGCTCTATATCCTGCTCTTTTGAAAGAAATATCCAACCCTCCGTCTCCGCTGTTTTTTAAAGGTCACTTAAATAGTGCCTGTGAAAAGCCGATGCTCACCATCGTAGGCACCCGTCGCTGCGACGGTTACGGTGAAGCAATGGCCAAAGAAATCACAACAGCGCTCAGTTATTGTGGTTTTAGCATCGTATGCGGTATTGCAGACGGTATTGACTCCTTTGTTTGCGAAAGTGTTTTAAGAGCTGACGGAACACCGCTGGCGGTTCTTCCCTATGGACTTTTATCCTCCAAAGGACACGGCACAAAATATTTTCGCGACATTCTTAAAAACGGGGCATTAATCAGCGAGGCATTTCCGCGAAATCACGCTCATCGCTATGCGTACCACGAGCGTAACCGTATTCTCAGCGGACTTTCAAACGGAACGTTGATAATACAGGCCCCAAAGCGTAGCGGCGCATTAATGACCGCCAATTATGCCATTGAACAAAACCGCGATCTATTTGCAGTAATGGCAAATGCTTCTGCCTTTTCCGAAGGTAGCAACAGACTTATCAAGGACGGTTGCTATCCCGTCACCGAATACGCCGACATTCTTCAGCACTATCTTCCCATATTTCACGAAAAACTTCAGGAAATAAATATCGCACAGGAAAAAGTATTTTCCCTGCAAGATGAATTGACCGAAGATAAGCTGACAGCATATAAACGTAAGAACAGAAAATTGCTCACCGACGATGAGAGAGCTGTTTTTGATCTGCTTACCACAGAAGAATGTACCACTGATTATCTCATTGAAAATGCCGGAATACCCATGGAATCGGTCATGCAAAGTCTTACCATGCTCGAGTTCAAGGGCCTGGCGGTATCCTGCCCAGGCAGTAAATTTAAAGTAATCCTATAAGAGAGGTCTGTAAATGTCTAATTTATTTATCGTAGAGTCCCCGGCCAAGGCCAAAACAATTGAAAAATACCTTGGAAAAAAATTCAAGGTCATGGCATCAATGGGACATATTCGCGATTTACCCAAAAGTGAATTTGCCATCGACGTTGAAAATAACTTCGCGCCAAAATACATTTCCATCCGCGGAAAAAGTGATTTGATCCGCGCCCTCAAAAAAGAGGCGCAAAAAGCGGACATGGTTTATCTCGCAACCGACCCCGATCGCGAAGGCGAAGCTATCTCCTGGCATCTTTCCACCCTTTTGGATCTGAAGCCCGAGCAATGCAAACGCGTTGTCTTCAACGAGATCACCAAGAGTGCACTTCTTGCGGCTGTTGAAAAGCCT
>JAZUOK010000051.1:0-3173 GCA_045604665.1 Eubacteriales bacterium
AGCACTACGATCGCTGCGGAAAGAATAAAACCTACAACTGCACCCAAAATCGCGCTTTTTGCCGCGCCTGCACCAATGGGCGCGGTAGGCATGGTGGGATTTTCAATTACTTCCAGCACGCCCACGTCAGAGAAGCCGGAAACTCTTTCCGGACCCATTTTTGCGATGGAAAGCGCCACCTGATATGCAATATCCGGATCGGTGGCAGTTACCGTTACAAAAAACGAAGAAGTGTCTTCCACAACTGCGGAAAAAGAAAGAAGAGAAGCGATCTTCTTGGGAGAGATCTCAATCTCCATATTGGTTAAGAGGTCCTTGGAAACCATTTCGTAAAATTCATGAACATTCAAAAATTCTACATACTGAGGAGCCACAGACTGACCCCAAGTGGGCGTAGAGGTTTCAATACCGCTTGCATAAAACTTTACGCTGGTAGCATATCTCGGGCTCACAAAATATTTATTGTAGAAAAATGCACCTGCACCAAAAAGAATTGCAACCACCAGAATGAGTGCAATACTCTTCATGATCCAATCCCATAGGTTCTTTAATGTAATCTCAACTGTTGTATTTTCCAATGTTCTTTCCTTTCCCATCATAACCGAGCAAAACGCCTGTGTTATTCTGATAAAAACAATCAAAAAAGAAGGTTTTCAGACTTAAACTTTTAAAAAAAGCATAAATCTTTCCACGATTATATCACCTCATCCGGAAAAAAGCAAGTTTTTTCTCAAATCAAAAAAATTTCCCAGATCAATAAAGTGAAAGAATCTTGCTGGTATTGATCAGATGCTCGGGAATCTCTTTTTTCATTGCCAGAGCTTCCTCAATATCATAATCCACCACGCTGTCTGCCTTCATGGCAACGATTCTGCCGTAAATGCCGTTTGCAAGAAGCTCAGTGGCTTTTGCACCCATCAGAGATGCTGCCACACGGTCGCGCACCGTGGGACTGCCGCCGCGCTGAAGATGCCCCAGAATCGTAGTGTTGGTGGAAATTCCGGTTTTCTGACGGATCTGTTCGGCAATTTCCATAGTGCCGCCCACACCCTCCGCATTGATCACAATGTAGTGATTCTTTCCTGCATTGCGGCAAGATAGGATCGGCTTTATGATATCTTCATTCACATCAAAATGCTTTTCGGGAATGATGCAAGCCTCCGCACCGCCTGCGATACCGCAGTTGATGGCGATATATCCTGCATTTCTGCCCATAACCTCTACCACACTGCATCTCTCATGAGAGCCTGCCGTATCCTTGATGCGGTCAATGGCATCCTTTACCGTATTCATTGCCGTATCGTAACCGATGGTATAGTCACTGCAAGCAATGTCGTTATCGATGGTGGCAGGGACACCGATCACGGGAAGACCTATGCGATGAAGATCCCTTGCACCGCGGAAAGACCCGTCTCCGCCGATTACCACAAGGGCATCCAGACGGAAGATCTCCGCCATGGATTTGGCTCTTCTGACACCCTCTTCCGTGTTAAACTCACTGCTTCTGGCAGTAAGAAGGGTTGTACCGCCGCGCGAGATGATATTAGAAACGGAGTGATTGTTCATCTCCGAAATTTCACCGTCAAGAAGACCTTCATATCCGCGCTTGATTCCGAAAACCTGAAGCTTGTGATAAAGCCCCGTACGAACCACTGCACGGATCGCGGCATTCATACCGGGAGCATCGCCGCCGGAAGTCATAACACCGATTCGTTTGATTTTTCCGTTATCCATGGATATTTCCTCCGCAATATCTGTATTTTGCAAAATTTGTTTGTATTGTATCATTTTTTCTTGTATTTCGCAAGAGTAGTCAAGGTTTTTGCCTTTTTTTCAGGAAAAATATTCTTTTTCCGCTTTGATGAGCTCCTGTACCTCTTTGGCGGCAGTGTCGGAAAGGAATGCATCGGGCAGGAAATCACTTCCGGGAAGAACAAACGAAACCCTGATCCTTCCCTTTTCCTCCTGTACGGACCAGTAAAACCTTTCCTTGTCACAGGCACTTGTCATACACAAAAAGGGAATGCAATGCATTGCTCCGGAATCAGGCACCTCACCCAGAAAAAGCGCCTTCATCACCGACAAAAATCCGGCGGAGTCCGCAAATTCCAATGTGATCCGATACCCGTCGCCCTTTTTCTTTACAAAGGCAAAAAGCCGATCCTCCCCTTCAAAAAGAAATGCAAAATGCACCAGATTCAAAACAATAAAGGTCAATTCGGAAGGGTCGATCCTGACGGTAGCTTCCGCAGGGCACTCACTTTCAAGGCGGATCCCTCTTTTCAAAAGAAGCTCGGACAGGTGTCTGAAAAAGCCTTGTAAGCTACAGGAGGAAATATGTTCAAATCGGCGGGATCTTAACTGCAAAAGCCGAAGATAATCCTTTTCCACCTGCCGCAAGCGATAGGTTCTTGCCGCATAGCCGTCAAGAAAACCGGGCGTCAGGCTTTTTTCTTCCTCCCCACCGGGCAAAAGATCCCAAAAGCAGGTATTGGATTCCTCCAGCACCATCCGCGAGAGGTTTTCGTAAAAGGGCAAAAAATTTTCCAAAAAGAAAACATATTCCGCTTCTCCTACCGAAAACACACCCGTAAAATACAAGATCCCGTCAAGGCAAACCTGAGAAATGCATCCTCTTTTGGGGAAAGACGACCTTTCCATTTGCTTTTTCAGTCGGGAAGGCGGCGGCAAAAGCCTTTTCGCCAAGCGGTTTCGGTAAAACACTTCCCCGTTTTCATCCAGCTTAAGCGCAGGAAAAGGGAGCGTATCCAGCTGTTCTGTCGTATTCTTCATCGCTTGTTACTAAATCCTTTTTCGTTCTCGGATCCATTTTACCATACTTTCCGTTTTAATAAAACCTCTTTCTCGAACTTTATAAAAAATATTTAAATAATAAAAAAAGACTTCGCTTTTTGTAAAAAGTATGTTATAATGTTTTAATAATGGGTTTTTGTACCCTTTTTGCAAACACCAATACGGAAAGGATTTTATTACGCACATGTCTTATTTTGCCGAAAAACTCGACCGTGTCGCTTTACCTGTCATCGCCTTGAGAGGACTTGTGGTTTTCCCCGGAATTGACACAAGCTTTGAGGTAGCGCGCCCCTTAACGGTCCGCGCCACAGAGATGGCACTGAAAGCCGACGGCCTTATTTTCTTGGTAGCTCAGAAGG
>JAZUOK010000052.1:0-3553 GCA_045604665.1 Eubacteriales bacterium
GGGCAGGGTGAACACGATCTGATACAGGTTTCCGTGAAGGAGAGCGAAGGTAGTGGCGGAAAGGAAGATCGCGCCCACGGGCCCCATGGCCTTTCGCAAGGTGGACTGGATCAGACCGCGGCAGAGGATCTCTTCCACAATGGGAGCAAGAAGGCAGACGTAGAGGATTTCTGCGGAAAGGTGCGTGTTTTGGCTCATTGCCTCAAAGGCTTGGTTATAGGCGTCCTGAGATTCTCTGACGGCAGGGAATGCAGCGCAGACCATCATAAGAACGGTAGCGATCAGATACCAGGAAAATCCCTCAAAGGCACCTGTGAAGATCTGCAAGGGAGATGCTTTTTTCAGGCGGATATCCTTGGAGAAATTCTTTTTCTTGATCAGAAGGACGATGCCGATAAAAATCAGAGTGGAAAGAATGGAGGTTTCGTAGATCAGGGCGCTCCGGGCGTTCATTGCGCTTTGTACAAAGTCGTTCTGACTCAGATTTTGTGTCAGGAGAGTCAGCATAATGACCCCTTCGCTGATCAGACTTGCCGCAAATTGGCAAATGAAAAACAAAAGGACATATCCTACGCTTTTTAAAAGTGCGGAAAAAACAGAATTTTTCTTCATAATATAATACCTTTCTCCTACTTTCTTTTGAAAAAAAGTGACACCCCAAAACTTGTTTTGGTCGGTGGAACTTTCGCTGGTGGGAAAATAGGCAAAGAAAGCTTCAGGTTCATAGAGGATAACAAAGAAATATGAATCCAAAGTTATCGAAAAATAGACGGAAGCTTTTTCGATTCCTTTTTTTCGAAAAAAGGAACTACTTATCGATGCGGATAAATTCGATGGCGGCAAAGGCCTTGTCTTCCAGCTCTTGCATGGGGATCTTGGCCTCTTCCTCCAGAACCTCTTCGAGGCGCGGGTTTAATTTAGGATGACGGGGGGTAAAGACGGTGCAGCAATCCTCGAAAGGTAAAATGGAGGTTTCAAAGCAGTCAATGGCACGGCTGGTCTGAACGATCTCCTCTTTGTCCATACCTACAAGGGGACGGAAAATAGGTCTGTCGGACGCTGCGTCGGTACAGCGAAGAGCGTCCATGGTCTGACTTGCCACCTGACCGAGGCTTTCGCCGGTGACGATGGCACCGCATTTTTGTCTTTCGGCAACCCGACAGGCAAGACGCATCATACTGCGGCGGAGAAGAATGGTAAAATACTCCTCGCGGCAATTTTCCTGCATACAAAGCTGAATATCGGTCATACGAATGGATGCAAAATTGATGGTATCCGTATAGGCACAAAGCTTTCTTGCCAGCGCAATGACCTTTTCCTTTGCCCGTTCCGAGGTGTAGGGGAAGGACTAAAAGTGGAGGGTATCGATAAAAGCGCCCCGTTTTGCCATACGGAATCCTGCAACGGGGGAATAGATACCGCCGGAAAGGAGAAGCAATGCTCTGCCGCTGGTGCCGTAGGGCATGCCCCCTGCACCCCTTCGTTTTCCTGCGTGGATATAGGCGTAGTCTTCGCGGATCTCCACCCATACCACTTCTTCCGGGTTGTGTACATCTACCTTGGGGGCACATTTTCCAAGGGTTCTTAAAATGCATCCTCCCACCTCGCGGCAGATCTCCGGGGATTTCAGCGCAAATTTTTTATCGCTTCGTCTGGCATCCGCTTTAAAAGATTTTACCCCGATCAGATCGGGTGCAATTTTTTCCGCAACGGTTTTCAAAATAGCATCCATATTCTTTTCCACGCGGTACGCGATGGAAAGGCTTACAATACCGAACACCTTTTCCATTTCGGGCAGGGCTCTTTCCAAAAGGGCATCATCCTCACACTCTACAAAAACAGTGGACTGCGAGGTGAACACCCGAAATTCTCCCAGGGGTTTCAGCTTTCTGCGGATCTGCTTTAAAAGCACTGCATCAAAATAGCTTTTGTTGGCGCCTTTTAAAATGAGCTCGCCGTATTTTAATAAGATCGATCGTTTTTCCATTGTTTCACCTTAAAATTTCACGAAGAGATGTGCAAAATGCCATGGCCTCTTCTTTGGTATTAAGCTTTGAGAAGGAGAGTCTTACGGTGCAGTCTGCCTCTTTCGGGGTAAGACCGAAGTTTTCCAGAACGGGGCTTTTGCCTTTGTGAGAGGAGCAGGCACTGCCCGAGGAAACAAAAATTTCCTTTTCACTGAGCATATGAAGGAGTACCTCCGAACGAAAGCCTGTAACCTGCATGGATAGAATGTGACAGGAGGGATTTTCGGGTAGATTGAAGGAAACTCTTTTTTCATCCTTGAAGGCTTCTAAAACGGTATTGCGGATCTCGCTCATTTTTTTGCGGTTTTCCGACAGAGCAAGAGATCCTTCTTCCGCAGCCTTGCCGAATGCTACGATCCCCGAAAGGTTCTCCGTGCCCGAACGAAGACTTTTTTCCTGGCCGCCCCCGAAGGCACGACAGGGGAGATTTAAGCCTTTTTTTACATACAGTGCGCCAACGCCCTTGGGTCCGCAGATCTTATGAGAAGAAAGGGAAAAAAGATCCACACCCAAAGAAGATGGGGTGATGGGGGTCTTTAAATACCCTTGCACTCCGTCGGAAAAGACGAGGGCCCGTGGGTTTTTCTTTTTTACAATACGGGACAGGGTGGCGATATCGTAAATGGCGCCGGTCTCATTATTGGTATGCATCACCGCCGCCAAAATGGTCTTATCGTTTGCCGCGGACATGATTTCCACAGGGTCGAGCCGCCCGTTTTTGGTGGAAAGGCGGATGATCTCAAACCCTTCCTTTTCCAGCTCCTTCATGCATTCCGAGACTGCGGGGTGCTCGGAATTTGTGGTGAGAATGCGGTTTCCTGCGCGGTGCATTTTTTTCACTGCACCGAAAATGGCAATATTATCTGCCTCGGTACCGCCGGAGGTGAAGAAGATCTCCTCGGGGAGGGCGCCGATGCTCTTTGCCACCTGTTCTCTTGCCAGGGTCATTCTCTTTTCCGCTTCAAATCCGATCCTGTGCAGAGAAGAAGGATTTGCAAACAGCTCCATTTCTTCCCGCAGGACCTCTTTTACCCCTTGGCTTAAGGGGCTGGACGCGGCATTGTCAAAATAAATCATAATTTCCTCTTTTAAAATTGAGTTGGTTCTTCTTGATTTGAAGAAGAAATTTTAGAAAGAATTTCATTACAAACAGAAGAAAAATTCTTTTTGATATCCAAATTTGAAAATCTGAGGATCTGAAAGCCTTTTTCTCCCAAACGATAATCTCGCAGCTGATCTTGCAGGACTCCTTTTTCAGTTCTGTGCCCCGAACCGTCAAGCTCTATAATCAGACGAGCAGATGCGATATAAAAATCAACCACATAAGAGTCGATCACTTTTTGTCTGTGAACAGGAACGGAAAGATTTTTTAAAAAATCATACCAAAGCCGTTTTTCTTCGGGGGTCATGTTTTTTCGCAAGGTTTTACTGATCGGAGTCAGTTTTTTATTATGGAGTTCATTCATATTCGTTTGATTGAACGGTCGCCGGCGACCTACACCTCATCCGCCTCGTACCTCGGCACC
>JAZUOK010000053.1:0-2652 GCA_045604665.1 Eubacteriales bacterium
ATACTGGAATAAATCCTTGCCGCCCGACCATTCATAATAGGCGGATGCCATTTCAAAAAGACCGTCAAAGGTTTCAAAATCCTTAGCTGTAAAGCCGCTTTCATTTGCAAAGCGGTCAAATAAGGTTTTGTTTACAAAAAGAAGCTCTGTCGATTTTGCGATGGGAAGCGTGAGCTGTCTGCCTGAAATATTGCCCTCCGAAAGAAAATCGTCAACAAAAACGGAAAGCTCATCCTCAGAATATATTTCGTTCCAGTCTGTAAGCTTATCTAAACCGATACCCTCTGCAACTCTCGGATACGCAGTAAACAAATCAGGGAAATCACCGCTGCCCGGTACACCCTTTGCAGCGTCAAAAAGGTGCTGGTCAATGGAATCGGAATCAACCATAGAGGTTACGGAAACAAAAACACCCTTTTCCTTGCCGACCGTTGCATTAAATTCATCTATGGCATCGTTAAACGGCGACTCGGATTGGTTTCCGTAAACGTGCCAGATTGATAAGGTTGTCGGGCTGCTTGGATTAAGTCTTGTATTTTGACCGCAGCCGACAAGAGAAAATGTGATTAAAATTCCCGTGAGAATGAGTGCCGTTAATTTTCGCATAAAAATATGTCTCCTTTACGAAATTTTTCTAATTTCCCACCCTTTTTCTCACCCTTTTGAGAAAATTTTTTTAATTTTTTTTGATTTTTCCCATCTTTTTGGCATTTTGGGGTGAGGACAAAGGTAAAAAAATATGTATAATTGAGCTTGTAAAGTACATCAAAAAATCATTTTTCGATGCACCTTACCAATTCTGATTATTTATATTATATCAGATAATGTTGAATAATTCAATACTTTAGAAAAATTTGTCATTTTTCTGAGAAAAAATTTTCTGAAAGGAGGATGCGTATGCCGGAGAAAATTGCTTCTTATAAAATCATAAACGGAAATCGGTACAGCTTCTTCTGCGATTTATCGGGAGCGAGAGTTTTTCTAACCGAACCGATCGTGGGCGGCACACCGGAGGAAAGATTAAAAAGAGCATGGGAAATTGCAAAGCCGGAAATCAGCAGATGCAAAAAATGCGGACGGTTCGTATGCGACGCAATGTATAACGCAGATACTTTTATGTGTGTTGACTGCTCCCCCTGGGAGAACCCGCCGAAGTTTTGCAGACATTGCGGAAGCAAGGTTTCAATATCTGATACATTTTGCACAAGCTGCGGCTCGGCTCTGCGCTATGAGGAGGTATGAAGAATGAGACTGATTTTAGCGGAACAGGTACGGCAGGAAAGTATGGACGAATACGGTTTCGGTCCCCGTGCTATGAAAAGACTGAAGGTTTGCAAATCCTGCGGACGCGCATCACCTTCAACAGAAAGCTTCTGTACCGAGTGCGGTGCAAAGCTTCCTGAAAAGAATATGTTTCAGGAATATAAGGAAAGACACAAGTTTTGTAAAAGCTGCGACACGGTTGTAAAGGATGACACCGAATACTGTCCGCAGTGCGGAGAAAAATTATGAGGCAAAAATTACCTATATATAAAGGAGGCATAAGTTATGAGTTTCTTTGATTTGGAAAGAGCAATCAGACGAGGTGTGAGTCAGGGAATCGGCAGAGCCGTTGGCGATGCCATAGGCAAAGCCATTGAGCCGACAGCCACAGACCTTGCAAACAAAGCGGCAGGTCATATAGATAATGCCGCAGGCAATCAAAACGGAGGTGAAACTCAGGGCGGCGGTTTTCAGGGCGCATTTGCAAATTTGGAAAGAAGCGTAAATAATTACGCTACCGAGGCTGCAAAAAATATGAAGGTTTGCCCGAATTGTGAAAAGCCGACCACGGCAGATAAAAAGTTCTGTCCCGAATGCGGAACGGCACTCCCCGAACAGACGGTAGCCGAGGGTGCAGTTTGTACCGCCTGCGGAAAGCAGAACGCCATCGGCACAAAATTCTGTCAGGACTGCGGAGCTAAATTACCGTCAGCCATTGCCGAAGAACAAGCACAGGCAGACAAAAACGCAAAGATAATGGCAGAGTGGGATGAAAAGCTTTCAGCTTATCCCAAATGGAACTGCGGCGGAAGTAACTACTATATAGAAGATTACGGCGATTACATCACCTTCTCGGCAGACTTTAAGGGAAACCACCTTGGGGCGGCAAACGCAGTCGAGCAGTACAGACAGATACTCATGCAAAACGGATTTACACAGGCAGGTCAGTATCCGAGCATGGCACATTTGTATAAGAAAATCGGCGACACCTGCTATCACGTAGATACAGAGCATTGTTTTGAGGGCGATCCCGATTGTCCCAATATCGGCTTTAATATTTCGGAACCGTCAGGCGGTTTTGATTATGTAAAACCCGAACCCAAACAACAGGGCTTCGGCGGAATAAAAGATTTATTCGGATTTTAAGGAGGTTATGAAGATATGAAAAAATTACTTGCGATTATATTGGCGGCAACAATGACCGTCACAATGCTGGCATCCACAGCATTTGCAGCTTCGGATGCTGAGAATGGAGATTGGAGTCAGAAAACGGTTGTGTTAAAAAACACAAATGAAGCAGAATTGATGGTTCGCTCCGGTGATATAGATGCACTTAATGATAAAAATGCTATCGCAAATGGTTACAGTCCTTTCACAGCGAAAAATCAG
>JAZUOK010000054.1:0-2431 GCA_045604665.1 Eubacteriales bacterium
ATGGCTACGATCCGACTTCTTCACCACGATGGCACCGGTGGGACAAACAGCCGCACACTGACCGCAGCCCACACAGGGAGATTCGGCAAGAGGCTTGCCGAAGGCTGTGCTGATGGTCATATTGGCACCTCTGTGCGCAAAGTCGATGGCACCTACATGCTGGATCTCGTTACAAACTCTCACACAGTCGCCGCAAAGGATACATTTGCCGGCATCACGGGAGATACAGGGGGAAGACTCATCCTCGCCCTTGGTGGATTTTGCACGGTTGGGGAAGCGAACGCCCTCAATGTTAAAGCGCATCGCCAGATCCTGAAGCTTACACTTGTTGTTGTTTTCGCAAACAGTACAATCTCTGCAGTGGTTGGCAAGAAGGAGCTCCAGAATGTTCTTGCGGTAACGGCGAAGACGCTCGGTATTGGTCTTCACAGAAGCACCTGCTTTGGGAGGGGTGGAACAAGCAGCGTCAAGTCCTCCCCACTCGTTTTCTACCATACACATACGGCAAGCACCGTAAACGGAAAGATCGGAGTGATAGCAGAAGGTAGGCATCTTAATGCCGATCTTGCGGCAAAGCTCCAGAATATTCTTTTCACCCTCAATTTCAACGGGGATCCCGTCAATGGTCATATATTTCTTTTCGTTCATTTTTTCATACCTCCTTGATCGCCTTAAAGGCGCAGGCATCTATACAGCTGCCGCAGCGAATACACTTGTTCAGATCAATGGAGAAGGGCTCCTTGATCTTACCGCTGATGGCACCCACGGGACAAACACGGGAACACTTGCTGCATCCCTTACACAAAGCAGGATCGATCACGATCTGTTTTAGTTTCTGACAAGCACCTGCAGGACATTTCTTATCGTAAATATGTGCTTCATATTCGTTACGGAAATTGCGGATGGTGCTGACAACGGGAGAAGAAGCGGATTTTCCGAGACCGCAAAGGGCCGTTGCGGAAATAGTATCGGAAAGCTCAAGGAGTAGCTCGATATCCCCGTCTTTTCCTTCCCCTGCAACGATTCTTTCCAGAATCTCCAGCATTCTCTTGGTACCCTCGCGGCAGGGAACGCACTTACCGCAGGATTCGTTCTGGGTAAAGTTCATAAAGAAGCGTGCAACCTCTACCATACAGGTATTGGAGTCCATCACCACAAGTCCGCCGGAGCCGATCATGGCACCCACCTTTTTCAAGGTATCAAAGTCAAGAGGAAGATCCAAATGCTCTGAAGTCAAGCATGCGCCGGAAGGACCGCCGATCTGCACTGCCTTAAATTCTCCGTCGCCGCGCATACCGCCGCCGATATCGAAAATGATCTTGCGAAGGGTCGTTCCCATAGGAACCTCGATCAGGCCGGTATTCTTGATGTTACCGGTAAGGGCAAAGGCCTTGGTTCCCGGGCTCTTTTCGGTACCGTAAGTACGGAACCACTCGGATCCGTTTGTAATAATGGAAGCCACATTGGCGTAAGTTTCTACATTGTTCAGACAGGTAGGCTTGTCAAACAGACCCTGCTCTACCGTACGGGGAGGCTTTACACGGGGGAAGCCGCGCTTGCCTTCGATGGAAGCGGTCAGAGCAGAACCCTCGCCGCAAACGAATGCACCTGCACCGCAGTTTATATGCATGTGGAAGGAGAAGGTGGTGCCTAAAATGTTATCGCCCAAAAGGCCCAGATCTTCTGCCTGAGAAATGGCATTCTTCAAGCGTTTTACTGCCAAGGGATACTCGGCGCGGACATAAATATATCCTTCGGATGCGCCGCAGGCAATACCTGCGATCATCATACCTTCAAGCATTCTGTGGGGGTCGCCTTCCATAATGGAACGGTCCATAAAGGCACCGGGGTCACCCTCGTCACCGTTGCAAACAATATACTTCGGCTGAACATTCTGGCGTTTTACCTGCGCCCATTTTCTGCCTGCGGGAAATCCGCCGCCGCCTCTTCCGCGAAGCTCGGATTTGGAGATCTCATCTACGATCTGATCGGCGCTCATTTCAAACAGAGCCTTTTCAAAAGCTTTGTAGCCGCCGATGGCGATGTATTCACGGATGGAATCCGCATCGATCTTACCGCAGTGATCCAGTACCACACGGGTCTGCTGACGGTAGAAGGGGATCTGGGACTGCTCGCGATAAATTTCGCCGTCCTTCTTGTATACAAGACGGTCTACACACTC
The DNA here is from genome assembly GCA_045604665.1 of Eubacteriales bacterium. GTDB lineage: Bacteria > Bacillota > Clostridia > Oscillospirales > SIG627 > RGIG5579. The sequence goes on from JAZUOK010000054.1 coordinate 2,183, forward strand.
GCCCTTTACGATGGTCTTTTCAATGATCTCTTCGCAGTCTTCGGGCTTTACCTTTGTATAAAGCCAGCCCTGCGGCTCCAGACGAACCAGGGGTCCCATTTCACAAAAGCCGTGACAGCCGCTCTTCTTCACTTCCATGGGTCCGTCGCCATGAGCGATTTCCGGTCCGAAATGTACTTCCACGTCCGGATTCTCGCCAATCAATTCACTGATTTTTTCGTAAATCTCTCCGGAACCACTGGCAAGACA
>JAZUOK010000055.1:0-3656 GCA_045604665.1 Eubacteriales bacterium
GAAGTCACCCTTTCTGTGAGGTCCGTCAAGAACCATTTGGTCACCCGTGTAAGCGTGGATCGTGGTCATATAACCTTTCTTGATCTTGGAAAGCTTGTTGAGGGTGTTAGCCATGGGAGCAAGGCAGTTGGTGGTGCAGGAAGCTGCGGAAATAACAGTGTCATCCTTGGTGAGGATGTTGTGGTTTACATTGTAAACAACGGTGGGAAGATCGTTGCCTGCGGGAGCAGAGATAACAACCTTCTTAGCGCCTGCGGTGATGTGAGCGCTTGCCTTTGCCTTGGAGGTGTAGAAACCGGTGCATTCGAGAACAACATCAACACCAATTTCGCCCCAGGGAAGCTTGGAAGCGTCGGGCTCAGCGTAGATGGTAATTTCCTTACCGTCAACGATGATGGAGTTTTCAGTAGCTTCAACAGCCTTGTTGTAACGACCCTGAGCAGAGTCATACTTCAGAAGGTGTGCGAGCATTTTGGGGTTGGTCAGGTCATTGATGGCAACAACTTCGTAGCCTTCAGCAGCGAACATCTGGCGGAATGCGAGACGGCCGATACGACCAAAACCGTTAATAGCAACTTTTACAGACATTTTGGTATCTCCTTTATGTTTTAAAATTTTTTACCAAAGATTAGTATAGTATATTTTTCCACAGATTACAAGAGAATTATGCAAAATTTTTATTTTTGTAACATTTGGAAAAAGCGCAGGGCATTTTCACGGGTAATTTGTATCATTTGTTCCGTAGAAACCCCATGGATCTGGGCAAGTCGCGCCGCAGTGGCGTAGGCATAGGAGGACTTATTCCGCTTGCCTCTGTAAGGAACGGGCGCAAGGTAAGGGGCATCCGTTTCCACAAGGAGCCTGTCAAGAGGCACTGCCTTTGCCGCTTCGGGAACGATGGCGGCGTTTTTGAAGGTGACCGTGCCGGAAAAGGAAATATACCAGCCCATTTTCACATACTGACGCGCCATTTCGGGGGAGGAGGAGAAGGAGTGCATCACACCCTTCACATCGGGAAAAGACCGAACGATATCGAACACATCCCCGTGGGCATCCCTGTCGTGAATACAAACGGGGTACCCCGTCTCACGGGAGAGCTCCATCAGTCTTCGAAAAACATCCTTTTGCACCTCTCTGGGGGCGTTTTCGTACTTGTAATCAAGGCCGATCTCCCCAATGGCCACCGCCTTGGGGTGACGGAGCATTTCTTTTAATTCCCCGATGGAATTTTCATCAAAGGTGTGGGCATCCTGAGGGTGGATCCCCACTGCCGCATAGAAAAGATCGTACTTTTCCGCAAGGTCAAGACAAAGACGGCTGGTGGGCACATCACACCCGATATTAACAACATATTCCACACCGCAGGGGCAAATTTCGCTCTTTTCCCGAAGGTGTGCCACCACTTCATCCAGATCCCCTGCAAAACGGGGATCGTCGTAGTGGGCGTGTGAATCAAACAGTCCCATGTTATCCAATGGAAGCCCCGGCAGGGGTGGCAGGGTCAAGCTCGATGATCTGCACCTTACCCTCGCTCTCGGTGGAAAGGAGCATACCGTGGGATTCCAGACCCATCATTTTTCTGGGGAGAAGATTCTTAACAAGGATCAATTTCTTGCCGATCAGATCCTCCGGCTTGTGAAATTTGGCAATGCCCGAAAGGACCTGTCTTTCCTCGTCGCCGATGTTCAGCTTAAATTTCAAAAGCTTTTCGCTTTTCGGTACATTTTCACATTCCAGAACCTCTGCGCAGACAAGCTCTACCTTACAGAAATCGTCAAAGGTACAGGGCTCCTTGGGGCCTGATTCCTCTTTCGCAGCTTGTCTTGCCTTTTCCTTTGCGGCTTCTTTTTCCGCTTTCTTCTTGGCTTTTTCCTTTGCTTCCAGCTCCTTTAAGAGGGCGTCGGCGTCAATACGGGCAAAGAGGGGCTCACAAGAAGATACGGCAAAAGAGGGGGGCGCACCAAAGGCAGAAGAAACATAGGAAAAGTCAGTTGCACCCTCGCCCTTTACAATGCGAAGGATCTTCTCACCGGTTTCGGGAAGGAAGGGGAGGAGCATATTACCGATACGGGAAATGGCCTCCAGAAGGTTATAAAGCACCTCTTCCAGTCTCGCCTTCTGATTTTCGTCTTTGGCAAGGGCCCAGGGCATGGTTTCGTCGATATATTTGTTGCAACGCTTTGCAAAGTCCATCACCGCGTTGATGCTGTCGCCCACATGGAGACTGTCGATACCGCTTTGAAGGGCGGCAAAGGTCTTTTTCTCGCAAGCGATCAGATCAAGGTCGATCTCATTTTCATATTTTTCGGGGCGCTTTACCTTGCCGTCAAAGTATTTCACTGCCATGGCAATGCTGCGGCTCACAAGATTTCCCAAAGTATTGGCAAGATCCGCATTGAACTTTGCGATCATGGATTCATAAGTGATGGAGCCGTCCTGTGCAAAGGGAATTTCGGACAGAAGGTAATATCTCACCGCATCCACACCGAAAACCTCTGCAAGCTCGTCTGCATACAGAACATTGCCCTTTGATTTACTCATTTTATCCTCGCCCACAAGCACCCAGGGGTGACCGAGCACACGCTTCGGCAAGGGAAGATCCAGTGCCATCAAAAGAATGGGCCAGTAAATGGTGTGGAAACGAACGATATCTTTTCCAATCACATGCAGGTCTGCAGGCCAGAATTTTTCAAAGGATTTTTGGCTTCCGTCGGGATCGTACCCAACACCCGTGATGTAGTTGGAAAGTGCATCGATCCAAACATAGATCACATGTCTGGGATCCTCTTTTACCTTCACACCCCAGGAGAAGGTGGAACGGGAGACACAAAGGTCTGCAAGACCGGGCTTGATAAAGTTATTGACCATTTCCGCTTTTCTTGCAAGAGGTGCGAAAAAGTCGGGATTTTCTTCGTAGTACTGAACCAGTCTGTCCGCATACTTTGAAAGGCGCAAAAAGTACGCCTCCTCCTTGGCATCCACACAGGGTCTGCCGCAATCGGGACAAAGGCCGCCCTCCTTCAGCTGGGAAGCAGTAAAGAAGGATTCGCAGGGCACGCAGTATTTGCCTTCATATTCACCCTTGTAGATATCGCCCTTTTCAAGAAGGCGCTGGAAGATCTTTTCCACTGCCGCCTCGTGATCCTGATCCGTGGTACGGATAAAGCGGTCGTAGGAAATATTCATACAGTCCCAAACCGCCTTGATCTGAGCAGCGATCTTATCCACATAGGTTTTGCAGTCCACGCCCTCGGCTTTGGCAAGCTCCTCGATCTTCTGGCCGTGCTCATCGGAACCGGTCAGGTAAAACACATCGTACCCCATCATGCGCTTATATCTTGCAATGGCATCCGCAAGAACCGGATCGTATACATTGCCGATGTGGGGTTTTCTGGAGGTGTAAGCGATGGCTGTGGTAATATAATACTTTTCTCTTTCCATAAGAGTCCTCAACTTTCTCAAAAGGAGCGAATGGGCGCCTTTTGTATAATCAAAGATTATTATATACCAATTTTTCCCCTTTTTCAAGTCCTACTTTTTTGAAAAAAAGCAGGCAAAAAACTTCCGACAGGAAAAGATAAAAAGGGAATAAAGATCCGAAGCTGTATTTTGCAAGCGATCGGTTTTTGCGCCGCTTTTTCAAAAAGCGGAAACGT
>JAZUOK010000056.1:0-3814 GCA_045604665.1 Eubacteriales bacterium
TTCAATATCGTCCATAGAAGAAACACCGCCGGAGGCCGTCAGGTCGATTTTGAATTTTTCCGAAAGGCTCTTGTAGAGCGCAAGATTGGTCCCTTTCATGGCACCGTCTTTTGAAATATCGGTGCAGATGATGTTTTTCACACCAAGTCCTTCCATTTTTTCAAAAAATTCTTCGGTGGTCAATTGGGATTTTTCAAGCCATCCCTTGATGGCAATATACCCTTCCTTGATATCTGCGCCTACGGCGATCTTATCCCCATAGGTGAGAATCGCTTCTTTCAGAAAAGCCTCATCGTTGACTGCAGCAGTTCCTAAAATGACACGGTCAACTCCTGCATCAAGATACCGTTTTACCGTCTCCATATTACGGATACCACCGCCGATCTCTACAAAAAGGGAGGTTTCATTTGCAACCTTTTCCACAATGGAAAAGTTCGGTGTTGTACTGTCCTTTGCACCCTCCAGATCCACCATATGAATATGGGTACAGCCCGAGGCCTCAAAATCCTTTGCGATCGCAACAGGGTCTTCACTGTAAACGGTCATATTGGCATAATCGCCTTTCAAAAGGCGAACTGCTTTTTTTTCATAAAGATCAATGGCAGGAAATAAAATCATTTTTCTTCCTCCCTCCCGCAAAAAGCACGCAAAATAGAAAGACCTACTTCACCGCTTTTTTCCGGATGAAACTGACAACCGTAAATATTGCCTTTTTCCACTGCCGCTGTCAATTCCTTGCCGTATTCAGCCGTTGCCACAACACTGTCTTCGCAGTTTTCGGCATAAAAAGAATGGACGAAATAAACACAGTCTCCCTCTTTGATGTTACAAAGAAGCCTGCTCTCTTTGCAAAAATGCAGTCCGTTCCAACCGATATGAGGAATCTTCAAATCTTCGGGAATAACACCTTTCATAGGAACAACGCGCCCTTTGAGAAGACCCAGCCCCTCATATTCGCCAAACTCATAGCTTTTTTCAAAAAGCATCTGCATACCGAGGCAAATACCCATCAAGTCTTTTCCTTTTTTTGCTTCTTCTTTTATAACAAGATCCAGTCCCCTTTCCCGAAGCTTTTTGATCGCATCGGAAAAAGCACCCACACCGGGCAGGATCAATTTATCTGCAAGTCTGATTTTTTCGGGATCGGAAGTAACAATACTTTCCACTCCGATCTTTTTTAAAGAGGAGCAAAGAGAAAACAGATTTCCTACGCCGTAATCGATAATCGCAATCATTCCAAAACACCCTTCGTGGACATAATATCATCGGCAAAGGAAGCATCAATGGAAACTGCAGTGCGCAGAGAGCGAGCCACCGATTTGAATGCACCTTCAATAATATGGTGAGAATTGGTCCCTGCAAGCTTTGTTATGTGCAGGGTAATGTTTGCACATCTTACAAAGCCAAGCCAAAATTCTTCCACAAGCTCTGTATCAAAATCTCCTACCTTTTCCGTAGGGATCTCAAGCAAATAGCTTAAATGTCCTCTGCCGGAAATGTCAACAGCACTGAGGATCAATGCTTCATCCATGGGTAGGATCATATTGCCATAGCGCAAAATCCCCCTCTTTTCGCCAAGAGCCTCCTGAAAAGCCTTGCCCAAAGCAATGCCGATATCCTCCACGGTGTGATGATCGTCCACCTGGGTATCCCCTTTGCAGGAAACATTAAGATCAAAGCGGCCGTGTTTGGCAAAAAGAGTCAGCATATGATCCAGAAAACCGCAACCGGTCTGAATCTTGCTTTCCCCTTTCCCGTCAAGACTCAGGGTCAGAGAAATATCCGTTTCTCCTGTTTTACGCTTTATATTTGCACTTCTCATTTTAAATCCTCCAATACTTCTTCCAGTTTTTCCAAAAAGATCTCCATTTCTTCCCGACTACCCACGGTAATGCGGTTATAGTGGGAAAGTCTGGGGGTGTCAAAATGGCGAACCAACACGCCTTTTTCCTTCAGCCCCAAATAGATCTTTTTGCCCTCTGCCTTTTGATGCCTTGCAAAAATAAAATTGGCCTTGGAATCGGTCATGGAAAAGCCCATATCCTTCATCTTTTCGGAAACCCATTTTCTTGTTTTTCGGATCTCCTCACAGTTTTTCTTCACATAGTCTTCATCCTGCAAGGTTCCCACGCCAAAGGCCATGGTCATACGGTTCACATTGTAGGGATTTGTGGAAAACTTCATGGTATTCAGGTCCCGGATCAAGCCGCTTGATGCAATACCAAAGCCAAGCCTTCCGCCTGCCAGAGAACGGGATTTGGAAAAAGTTCCCGTTACCAAAAGGTTGTCATACTTTCGTATCAAAGGGATCACGCTTTCACCGCCGAAATCTACATAAGCCTCGTCGATTACCACAACATTTTCGGGGTTTTCCTGTAAAATCCTTTCAATTTCGGATACTTTCAAAAAAAGTCCCGTGGGTGCATTGGGGTTTGCCAAAAACACCGTGCTTTTTTGTCCGAGAAAATCCTCCACGGGAACGGTAAAATCCTCTTTCAAGGGAATTTCTCTGTAGGGCACACCGTTCAGCTGTGCGAACACCTTATAAAATCCATAGGTAATATCGGGAAAGATCGCAGGGGTTTTTGCGTCGCAAAATGCCATAAAAGCAAAATTCAAAACCTCATCCGATCCGTTGGTAAAAAGAATTTCATCTTCCTTTACCCCGAACACCCTTGCTCCTTCTTTGATCAGATCTCTCGACTCGGGATCGGAATAAAGCTGAAGCTTTTTCATCTCTTCTGCCGCCAACTTTCGCCCTTTTTCCGAAGGGGGATAAGGCGACTCATTGGTATTTAATTTGATATACTTCATATTTCCCGGCTGTTCCCCGGGAGTATAGGGAGTTAATTTTTCAAACTTTTCGCTGAAAAAACGACTCACTTCACTTGTCCTCCATTCGGATCACCGCACTTTTTGCGTGTGCGGTAAGACCTTCTTTTTCGGCAAAATATGCCACATCCCGGCAAGTTTTTGCCAAGGCTTCTTCCGTATAATAAATAAACTGTGTTTTTTTAATAAAATCATCTACCGACAGGGGGCTGGAAAACTTTGCGGTTCCGCTGGTGGGCAAGGTGTGATTCGGCCCTGCCAGATAGTCTCCCAGCGCCTCGGGGCAATGCCTTCCCATAAAGACAGAGCCTGCATGACGGATCCTGTCAAGATAATCGAAGGGATTGTCCACCACAAGCTCCAAATGCTCCGGAGCGATCTCGTTGGCAATATCAATGGCATTTTCCAAATCGTTTGCCACAATGATCTTGCCGTTATTATCAATGGATGCCCTCGCGATCGCTGCCCGAGGAAGGAGGGGGATCTGCTTTTCGATCTCCTCTCTCACCTTCTCGGCAAGAGTCATGGAATCCGTGATGAGAACCGCACTGGCAAGCTTGTCATGCTCTGCCTGGCTTAAAAGATCTGCCGCCGCGTGACGGGGATCGGTCTTGCCGTCTGCCACAATGAGAATTTCACTGGGACCTGCGATCATATCGATGGCAACCCGGCCGAACACCTGCTTCTTGGCCTCTGCCACAAACGCATTGCCGGGGCCCACGATCTTATCCACCTGGGGGATGGACTCAGTGCCGTATGCCAGCGCTGCCACAGCCTGTGCGCCGCCCACTTTGAAGATTCTGTCCACACCGGCCACATCCGCTGCTGCCAGGATGGCAGGATTTACCTTGCCGTCCTTGCCGGGCGGGGTCACCATGATGATCTGCTTACAACCTGCGATCTTGGCAGGGATGGTGTCCATCAGCACGGTGGAAGGGTAGGCTGCTGTACCGCCGGGCACATAGATGCCCACTTTCTCAAT
>JAZUOK010000057.1:0-2032 GCA_045604665.1 Eubacteriales bacterium
ATATGAAGGTGTCACTTATACATTTGCAACCTCTGCTCAGGAGGCTCACGGTGCAACCTTCCCCCGTTCTCTTCAGATATCGGATGATAAGGGGGTTCTTTGCAGGATCAACAGCCTTTGGGCATTGCTTGATTTTGAAAAAAGAAGACTTCTTCGTGCCACGGCACTTGGAAGCGATCTTCCTTCTTTTCCCGATCTTTCAGACGGACTTTCCTGCGAAAGACTCATGAAACCCTCAGATAAAGAGGCTGTTTTTAAGGAAACAAGAAAGGTTTATGCATCCCTCTTGGATCGAAACAATCATCTGAATAACTGTAACTATGCAGATTTTGCTACGGACCTTTTTCCGGAAAAAAGCGCGAATGTAAAAGAAATGCACATTACATTTCAGAAGGAAGCCCGTCTTGGAGACAAGCTTTTCCTTCAAGGCTATTCCTTAGATGACGGCGACTTTGTCAGCGGAGAATTTTCTGACGGCACATCTTCCTTTTTGTGTAAAATTAAGTATTTTTGAGGTTTATATGTTTCATTTGATCAAAAACGAAAAGAAAGCAAGACGCGGTGAGTTTAAAACCGTTCACGGTACCATTCAGACTCCTGCTTTTATGAATGTGGGTACCTCTGCTGCCATCAAGGGCGGTATCGCGGCCGACGATCTTGAGAATTTAAAGTGCCAGGTCGAGCTTTCCAATACCTACCATTTGCATGTACGCCCGGGCGATGATGTGATCCGCGAAATGGGCGGACTTCATAAATTTATGAACTGGGAAAAGCCCATTTTAACAGATAGCGGCGGATTTCAGGTTTTCTCTTTGGCGCAGCTGAATAAGATCGACGATGACGGGGTTACCTTCCAAAGCCATATTGACGGCAAAAAAATCTTTATGGGTCCGGAAGAGAGTATGCGAATCCAAAGCAATCTTGCTTCTACCATTGCAATGGCATTTGACCAGTGCATTGGAAATCCTGCAACCAGAAAGGAAGCAGAGATCGCTTCCGAGAGAACCATTCGTTGGCTTGAAAGATGCAAAAAGGAAATGGCACGCTTAAATTCTCTTCCTGATACCATTAACCCCAATCAGCTTCTTTTCGGTATCAATCAAGGATCTGTTTTTCCGGATCTTAGAATTGAAAATATGAAAAAAATTGCAGAAATGGATCTTGACGGATATGCCATCGGCGGCCTTGCTGTGGGAGAAAGTGCTGAAACCATGTATGAGATCATTGAGGCGGTAGAGCCTTATGCTCCCAAGGATAAGATCCGATATTTAATGGGTGTGGGAACCTGTGAAAATATTATTGAGGCAGTATGGCGCGGTGTGGATCTGTTTGACTGTGTTATGCCCAGCCGCAATGCGCGTCACGGTCACCTTTGTACCCATGCAGGTATTATCAATTTAAATAACAATCGATACGAAAGGGACCCCCTTCCTATCGATCCCGAATGCGACTGTCCTGTCTGCCGTCGCTATTCCCGTGCTTATATTAGACACCTTTTAAAAGCAAAGGAAGCGCTCGGACAAAGGCTTGCGGTTATGCATAATCTTTATTTTTATAACACCTTGATGGAAGATATCAGAAAAGCCTTGGATGAAGGAACCTTTGAAGAGTTCCGCGAAAAAAATTCCAAAAAATTGGGCACTCGTATTAAGTAAGGAGATCATGATGGAAGAAAAAATCCAATTGGTAGCAACCTGCCTTTTTGGACTTGAAAAATTTGTGGGTGAGGAAATTGATCGTCTCGGTTATGAACGGGTAGAAACCATCGATGGAAGAGTAACCTTTACGGCTCCTATATCCGGCATTGCCCGTTCCAATATGTTCTTGCGTTTTGCCGAGAAGATCTATATTTTAATGGGTTCCTTTTCTGCTACAAGCTTTGAAGAATTGTTTCAAGGGGTCAAGGCACTTCCTTGGGAGAGATGGATCGGACCCGATGATGCATTTCCCGTAAAGGGCCATTCGGTGCGATCGGACCTTCGCAGTATTCCCGATATGCAGAGCATTGTAAAAAAAGCAGTGGTAGACCGAC
>JAZUOK010000058.1:0-2403 GCA_045604665.1 Eubacteriales bacterium
CAAGCTCGGAAAGACGCATTCCGCAATTCAGGAAAAATGTCAAAATACAGTAGTCCCGTTTGGCAGTATCCGAATCAGGATCCACACTTTCCAAAAGATCCTTGCTTTCGTCTAAGGATAAGTATTTGGGCAAAGCCTGACGAACCGTTGGACTGTCGATATCTCTGGTAGGGTCTTGTTCCAGCTGACGGGATTTTGTGGTATGGTACTTATAAAAGGAACGTAATGAAGAAAGCTTACGGGCTCTTGCCGTGGAGCCGTTCTTCTGATCTCTTGCCAACCAAAGAAGATAGGCATAGATCTCATGCGTGGTGACGCTTGCGACAAAATTCCGATCGATGGATTCGATGGAGACTTCTGCTAAGGCTTCCTTGTCGCCGCGCTCTACCTGAACCTCTCCTCGGGAAACCAGCAGATACCGAAAGAAGGTGCGAAGATCAAGGTAATACTCCTTGACGGTTAGGGGAGAGCGCCCTTGGATGGTTTCTTTGTATGCGAGAAACGTTTGTATGATGGTGGGAATCCGTTCCATAGCAACCCGACCTCCTTTTCGCCTTCTATTATATAACATTCGGACGCAATTTACAAGGTTTTTTTCACGAATTGGTTGACAGGAAACGAAAAAAATAGTATGATAGATTTAGATATTATATGGAGGAACTATTTATGAGCAATACTTCCGTTTATAACATTTTGGTCAAGGATTCTGTGGATTTCTCGGATGCTCCCAAGGCGGAGATCTCCTGCTATAAGTGGACCGAGGGCTATACCCCCTATGCATTCGCCCAGCTGATTTACGTAAAGGACCTTGGACTTGCTTTGCACATGGAAGCTTTTGAAAGCCATCCTAAGCGAGTCTATACCATGTATAACCAGCCCGTCTACACTGACAGCTGTCTGGAGTTCTTTGTAAACTGCAATCCCGCGCAGCCCTTGTATATCAATTTTGAAATGAACGCTAACGGTGCCTTTCTTTCCGCTTTACGCCCCGGAAGAAAGGGTAAACAGCCCATTCACGAGTTGATGTCCGATCTTCCTGCCGTCATGGCCAAGAGATTTGAAGATCGCTGGACCGTGGACGCTTTCTTTACCTTGGCTCAGATCAAAACGTTGTTTGGCAAGGACAGTTTTGCCGAAGGAGATGTTCTGAAGGGTAATTTCTACAAGTGCGGAGATGAAACGCCTATTCCTCATTTCGGCATGTGGGCTCCCATTGATCTGGAGGCTCCCGATTTCCACAGACCCGAATTTTTCGGTGATCTGGTCATCGGAGCGTTTTAAGTATGGCTGCTAATTCCAAAAGAAGACCTTCTTCAAAAAAAATTCACATTTTCTTTTTGCGTGCTTTGCTCTTTTTGGGTTTTGTATTGTTGTTCGGAACACTGGCTTTACAGATTGCCAACATATTGCTTCCTGCGGCAATCCCTGAGGAAACGCCTCCGACGTTGGGGGTGCCTTCCAACGCATTTGCATTCACCAAGGAAAATCTCTTCCCTTTCCTGTTAGCGCCTCTGCTTGTGCTGATTGTTTGTTATTTGTATCTCAAGAAGTATTTAACCAAAAACAACATATCTGCAATGGATCATATCCCCTATTTCCGCAAGCATCCTCACACTCTTTTCGGGAGGAAATTTTATAATGCTTTTTCCGTTGGGGTTATAGGGTGCTCTGTGCTCTTTGCCGTAATCGGAAGTGTTTACAACGGTATTCATGAATCCTGGTTCGGAACATTTACCGCGGTAGGATGCGTTTACCTTTTGACTTTCGCTTCCAAAACATTGCGCCACACCAGACGTCAATATTTTGCCCATCGAAAAAAGAAGGCCGATGCGGGAGAAAACAATCGATGAGACAGTTGACCATAGGCCCTAACGATTGTGGCCAACGTATCGATAAATTCATGGGCAAGAGGTTCAAGACCATGCCCACTGCGTTGATCTATAAGTTTATCCGCAAAAAATGCGTTGCGGTCAACAAGAAAAAGGTTGCGGAAAACTACATCCTGCAAGAGGGTGACGTCCTTTCCTTCTTCATCAGCGACGAATTCTTCGGGGATTCCGCAAAAACAGAGCCTTTTCGCAAGTTGAAGCCGGAACTAAAAGTGGCTTACGAAGACGAAAACGTTTTGGTCATCGACAAGCCTGCCGGACTGATCGTGCATTCGGACGAAAAGGAAGGGTACAACACCCTGATCAATCATATTCTGGCCTATTTGTACCAAAAGGGCGAGTATGACCCGGACAAAGAGAATTGCTTTGCACCCGCTCTGTGCAACCGCATCGACAGGAACACGGAAGGTCTGGTGATCGCCGCAAAAAATGCCCGCGCGCTGGGAGAGATGAACGAGATCATCAAGCAACGTCTGGTGGAAAAAAAGTATTTGACGGTGGTTCACGGCTTCTT
>JAZUOK010000059.1:0-3764 GCA_045604665.1 Eubacteriales bacterium
ACGAATTGTAAACATCCGGCGCAACATCGTGGATTCTGTTGGCATTATTCAAGTTCATGAGTCGTGCGCCCTCCTATATTACAAAATCAAAGAAAGTAGGTAAATATTATGATCGACTTTAAAAACGCTGAATTTCTGAAACTGAAGCCCGTTAATGATTCCGAGTTTTCTGATCGCATTTTACCCATGTTCGTTGCCGGCGAATCTATTGTCGCCTCTTTTAAGAGCATTCGTGACGGTGTTGTGTTTACCAATAAAAGAATCTTTGCAATCAACGTCCAGGGATTAACCGGAAAGAAAGTTGATTATTCCTCTCTACCTTACAGCAAAATTCAGGCCTTTTCTGTGGAGACCGCCGGCGTTATTGATTTGGACAGCGAACTTGAACTTTGGTTTTCCGGTCTTGGAAGGGTCAAATTTGAGTTTGTTTCTCGCGCTGACGTTTCCGCAATTTGCAAAATGATCTCTGAAAGAGTTCTTTAATTTTATTGTTTGCCGAGGCAGGCCTGTCGCCAAACTCACCCGCCCCGGCATTAACTTGGGGCTGATTACAGCCTACCAGAAATACTCGATTTAACAAGTACCGATTGATGGCAAAAAGAAACCAACTGAGAAAGTTTGATCTTTGCCAACAAAAAATTTAATTGGAGGCTGTAAATGAACAATCTTTGTGGACAGGAATTTTTAACCGGCCCGTTTGACGAGTGCCTTTCTTGCGAATTTTTGCGCAACGGCTGCAGCGGCCCCCGCACAAATGCAATGGAATTCCCTCGGTGGATTGTCTGGATGAAAGCCCTTATGAAACATTTTGAGATTTCAAACCAGAGGCTTTCCGACGATACTACTCTTTCTAAATCTACTGTGGACGATATTTTTGCCGGAAGAAGAAAAGACATTTCACGCGAAACTTGCTGCATGATCGAAAACTATGTTCTTGGGGATGGCAAATGGCCTTGCGCCAAGAAAATGACCGATGGCGCAGATGTTGTTTACGAAGATCGACCGGAAACTCTGGAAGCTCTTCGGCGTCACACGGAAGAAAGCGGAAAAAAAGACGCTCAGATCGCGGAATTAAAACGCAATCTTCAAATGATGCAGGAAAGAGTGGAAAATGACTTTGCTCGGCTTCGTGCAGAACACCAGGCAGACGTAGAAGAATACAAAGCGTTAGTAACCCATATGCGAATCCAGGTTAACCGCAAGGACGATTACATTGACCGCCTTGCTAAAAAAATCGGGATTTAATCGAACAGTTGTTCTACAAAGTGACCATATCATATCAAACAGGATTTTTGTTTTCAATTGATAAAGTTAACAAGAATCCTGTTTATTTTTCTCTATACTATAAATCGGACTAATTGCACAAAGAAGTGCAAAAAGGTGGATATATGAACGTACCGAAACCAAGAAAACTATCTTCTGGAAACTATTTCATTCAAATGCGGCTGGGTGGCGAAAGCGTCTCTGTAACGACTCCTACGTCCAAAGAATGTATTCGTGAAGCCAGTTATATAAAAGCGGAATATCTGGCCGGAAAACGTATACAAAAAGAAGTGCCGGAAAAACAGGACCCCGTGTTATCTTTGAATGATGCCATCAAAGAGTATTGCGAATCTAAAAGCAATATACTGTCTCCCGCTACAATCAGAGGATATCACAACATCAGAAAAAACCAATTAAAATCCATCATGGAAAAAAACATCTACGATCTGGTGAAACTAGATGATGAAGCATGGCAAAAAATCGTAAACGATGAATCTGCAAAGTATTCCGCAAAAACCGTAAAGAATTCAATATCTTTTTGCAAAACGATTATCCAGCAAAGAACCAAACAAACACTTGCAAAGTTCGACTTGGAATCTCCAGACGTGAGAACCAGTAACTTCCTAATGCCGGACGAAATCAAAACATTTGTAAAGGCCGTTTTGGAAACGGATATCGCATTGATCGCTTTGTTGGCCTTATCTTCCATGCGCCTTTCAGAAATACAAGCGCTTGATTGGAAGTACATCAAGAAAAACCCTGACTTTATCAAAACAAACGGATCTGTCGTTCCAGACGAAAACCATCAATACCAACACAAAGAAAAAAATAAGAACGCCACTTCTACCAGAAATGTTCCTATCTTAATTCCAGAACTTGCAACAATCATTGAACAACAGCGTAAACCATCTGGCCCGTTAATGACCTGCAGCAGATCGCACTTCCTGAAGCACGTCCACCGCACTTGTCAAAGAGCCGGCATAACAGACGTTGACATTCATGGTCTGCGTCACAGCTTCGCATCTCTTGCATACCATTTAAAAATGCCGGAAAAAATCGCAATGGAAATCGGTGGATGGGCAGATGCAGCAACCATGCACAAGATTTACACCCACATTGCACAGCAAGATATTTTACGCTATCAAACTGAAATGGCGGCCTTTTACAAGGGCAAAACTCAAAAAAATGCTAACAAAAATGCTAATGAACCCGCAAACCCTTGAAAATACATGGTTTGCGTAGGGTTCAAATCCCTCCTTCCGCGCCAACCGTCAAGTTCTTGATTTTCAAGGATTTGGCGGTTTTTCTTACTCCTGCAAGGGTTTGTGGATTTCCTTGAGAGCAATATAATTTCCCTTAGAGAAATTTAGTTTCCCCCAGAGAAATAAAAAATGCTAACAAAATGCTAACAAAAATGCTAACGAAATCCCCCGCCCAAAATGAGCGGGGGAAATCTTTATTTTTTGACCACGTATTCGTAGTACCGAGATGCCTTGTCAGGCATTGCATCGGAATCATTCAACCAAGCACAGGCAAGATCCACGTACACATCAATGGTGTTTACACCGTGCTTTTTAAGTACAGCGCAATAATCTGAATACATTGCATTCAGAATTACAAAAAACTCCCACGGGTCATACTGGATTCCCTTCTGCGCCATCAGCTGCTTAACCTGCTCCATTTTCCAGTGAGGGTTTTTGGTTCCGTCCTCGTTCTTCATGCCTTTTGTCCATTCCTCTGCGATCTCGCGCGTCATGGGCATAGACATATCGGAAGAGTAACCTCCGCCCATCTTAGGAGAAGAACGGTAGTCCATCTCATTGCCGGTCTGGTGTGTTGCGTTCATGCGATAGTTGGTCTGGACTTCGCCGCCGCCAGCATTAAAGCCGATCTGGTTCATTCTGCCACCACCTTCATAAACGGGAAAAGGGCGGTTGGGATATCCTCCCATTTTGGCTTCACTGCCCTGGCTGGAATACCCGCCGTTTCTGGACTCCATATCGTAGTCCATACGCATATCTCCGCCATTCATGTCTCCCATCTCAGAGCGGAAACGTCCACGGCTGTCTCTGCGCCTGCGCGATTCCATATTGTCCATACCCATTTCCATTCCGCCATAACCGCCAGACTCCACATTCATCTCTCGGTTGTTCATGCCCCCGTAGTTACGGACTGCGTATTCTCCGTTTTCACGATGTTCCCGTCCCCGGCGATCACGATACTTGGATTCTGCGCTTCCACCACGGTTGGCTAAAACCATCATCTTCATTCCGGTATTCATGAACTACACCTCCTTATGCCGTGGGAGCAGTGCCATCAATGGAAGTCAATCTGGCAATGGGAGAGCAAGCGCCCTTCCCAAGCCAATTAAACGTGCCTCCAACAGCACTTGTCCGCACCCTAGTCATATAGCGGTAGCGGTAAGAAATGGTCTCCTGCGTCACCTGTGCGCCCCTGCAATCAAGGAAAAGTCGGAGGCCAAGCGGTCTTAGGAAGACAAG
>JAZUOK010000060.1:0-5802 GCA_045604665.1 Eubacteriales bacterium
TTGCCAAAAAATCAAAATCCATCAATATTGATGGTGAAATGTATGTGGCAGAGGTCATCTCCTATACCCACAAAAACCGCAATCAGATCATTGTTTCCAAAAAGTTTATTACTTCAGAAGATCATCTTCTTATTATTGACGACTTTCTGGCAAACGGCTGTGCGCTGGAAGGCCTGATCGAGATTGCCAACAAAGCCGGAGCTACCGTGGAAGGCCTTGGTATTGCCATTGAAAAAGGCTTTCAGGTTGGCGGAGAAAACCTGAGAAAACAAGGATTTGACCTTCAGTCCATCGCCATTGTGGATGAAATGGATGCAGAAAAGGGAACCGTTGTTTTTCGCGAGCAGTAAAAAATGAAAACAGCACACAGTTTTTCTGTGTGCTGTTTTTTTATGCTTTCTTTTTGATTCCCTTCAGATCGTGCTTGTTGTAAACAATGCCCGGCGTGGGAACACGGGGCTTTTTGTAGATCAAAAGAGAAGGATTATCCTCTGTGGAAACCTCAAAGGCCTCTTCGATAAAATCGTTTTTCTTCAGGGCCATCATTTGGTTACCTGCACTGGTTCGGGTGCTCTTTTCCGCAAAAAGTGTCGTTTTGAGAATGCAGGCTCTTCCGGATTTTGTTTTCAAAAGGATCTCTTTCACTTCACCTTTTCCCAAAAGGAACATACCTGCCACGGGAGATGCGGTGTTGAAGGCACCTGTGAGCTTTCTTCTGTTTCCTTTTGTCTCGTAAACACTCATGGGGAAACTGACCCCTTTTCCGTTTTGGAAGAGGATGGCGAGCTTGCCGCTTAAATCGTGAATGGGTGTTGTAAAGATGACTTTTTCTTCCTTGTCCATTTCAAGCTTTGCAGGAACATAGTCTCCCAATTCCGATGCCTTGGTCGTAGCAAAATCACCGAATTTTGCGTGGTAAACCTGCCCTTTATCCGTGAAGAAATAAAGCTCTTGCTTGGAGGACATTTCTCCCGAAAATACAACAGTATCGTCTTCCTTCAACCTTTGCTGATCGTTCATCATAATGGACTTTAAGGGGATATTCTTCAAGTATCCGCCTTTTGTGATAACAGCGTGAGCGGTGTATTCCACTTCTTCGTCAAGCTTCAATTTTTCACTGGGACGACTGAACTCGTATGCAATACGGGTCTTTCGTTCCTGACCGTATTTTTTCTTGATCTCTTCCAGCTGCTTGATGATATAGGTGTTCAGTCTTCTTCCGCTGGAAAGAAGTCCTTCCAGATCCGCAATTTCTTTTTCCAGCTTTTCTCGTTCGCTGATGCGGTCAAGAATGTACTGCCTGTTCAAATGGCGCAGCTTGATTTCCGCAATGTATTCTGCTTGCTTTTCGTCAATATCAAATCCCCGGCAAAGGTTGGGGATAACTTCTTTCTCGTTTTCTGTTTTACGGATGATGGCGATGGCTTTGTCAATATCGACAAGAATTTTTTCAAGACCCTTAAGCAAGTGAAGCTTTGCTTCCTTTTGTCCTAATTCAAAGTAAAATTCGCGCTTTAAGCATTCGCAGCGGAACGCATGCCATTCGTTTAAAATTTCTCTGACGCCCAGCTGGTGAGGAGAACCGGCAATGAGTACATTGAAATTGCAGGGGAAACGGCATTCCAAATCGGTGGCTTTCAGAAGCTTTGCCATCAGCTTGTCCGGATCGGATCCGCGCTTTAAATCAATGGTAAGCTTCAAGCCGTCAAGGTCGATCTCGTCACGCACATCGCTGATTTCGCGAAGCTTTCCTTCCTTGATCATCTGTACGATCTTTTCAATGATCTGATCTACTGTGGTATTATAGGGGATCTGTGTGATCACGATGCGATTTTCCTTAGGCAATGTGTGCCATACGGCGCGAACGGAAAAAGAGCCTTTTCCGGTTTCATAGATCTGACGGATCTCCTCTTTGTCGTAGAGGATCTCACCGCCGGTGGAAAAGTCGGGCGCTTTCAGAATTTCATAAAGATCCGCACCCGGATCACGAATGAGAGCGATGACAGCATCGCAGGTTTCGTTCAGGTTAAAGGAACAGATGGAGCTTGCAAGACCTACGGCGATTCCTGTGTTGGGACAAACAAGCACATTGGGGAACGATGCAGGCAGAAGCACGGGCTCCTTCAAGGTAGCATCGTAGTTGTCGATCATATCTACCGAGTCCTTGTCGATGCCGCCAAACAGTTCCGCACTGATGGGGGCAAGTTTTACCTCGGTATAACGGCTGGCAGCGTACGCCATCTTGGAGTACTGCTTACCAAAGGTTCCTTTGGAATCTACAAAGGGATGTAAAAGTGCCTCATTGCCTCTGGTCAGACGCACCATGGTTTCGTAAATGGCGGCATCACCGTGAGGGTTCAGCTTCATGGTTTGACCTACAACATTGGCACTTTTGGTGCGATTTCCGTTTAAGAGCCCCATTTTATACATGGTGTAAAGAAGCTTGCGGTGAGAGGGCTTCAATCCGTCGATCTCGGGAATTGCACGGGAAATGATCGAGCTCATCGCATAGGGCATATAGTTTTCGCGAAGGGTCTCGGTAATGGGCTGCTCGTGAATGACAGCCGGAGCGACGGGCTCCGCTTTTTTTGTGCTTTTCTTTTTTCTTTCTGCCATGATCCTGTCCTTTGAAAATAACTTTTGTTTATTTTAACTTTTTTTGATGAATTTTGCAAGCGTTCCGCGGACTTTTTCATCGCAGATCGCTTCTACATAGATCCCTTCGGTTTCATAGCGGACTTCATTTACATTTGCACTTTTGTAAAGAAGGGAAAGCTTTCCTCCTTCTTCATGAGGAAAAAGAAAGCTTACGGGCTTTTTTGCCATGGAAAAAATCTCTTCGATCTTTTCTAAAAGTTTTTCTTTCCCAAGCCCCGTTTTTGCAGAAATGCAAACATGATTTTTGTCCTTTGGAAAGGAGTGGATATTAAACTTGCTTTCCGGCAGATCGGTTTTGTTTAAAACATAAAGAGTGTCGGGGGGTGTCAGATCCCTTTTGCGGAAGATCTCATCTAAGATTTTTTCGGTGATTTCCATCTTTTGCTGAAATTTCGGATCTGTGGCATCCATGACGATCAGAACAAGGTTGCTGAAGGCCACCTCATCCAGCGTGGATTTGAATGCCTCTACCAAATGATGGGGAAGGCGGTTGATAAAGCCTACTGTGTCCGTCAATAACACTTCGCTGAAATTAGGGAGCTTCAGCTTTCTTGTTGTAGGGTCAAGGGTTGCAAAAAGCTTGTTTTCTGCAAAAATATTGTCTTCACAAAGAAGATTGAGAAGGGAAGATTTTCCTGCATTGGTATATCCTGCAAGGGAAATTTGGAAAACACCGCTTTTTTCGCGGCTTTTTCGCTGGGTCTTTCTTTTTTTGGAAAGCTCTTCCAGTTCTTCTTCCAGCTTCTGAATTTTCTTCTTCAAATGCCTGCGGTCTGTTTCCAGCTTGGTTTCACCGGGGCCGCGCGTGCCGATGCCGCCGCCCAAACGGGAAAGATTTGTACCTTGCCCTGTAAGACGGGGGAGAGAATATTTTAAGCCGGCAATGGCAACCTGAACCATGCCTTCCCCTGTTTTTGCTCTTTGCGCGAAAATATCAAGGATCAGCTGGGTTCGGTCAATGACGCGTACATCCCCAAGCACATTTTCAATGTTGCGGATCTGAGAAGGCGCAAGCTCGCAGTCGAAAACCACAAGGTCGGCACCCCGTGCGATGCAAAGGTCAGAAAGCTCCGAAAGCTTTCCCGTGCCGATATAGGTGGCGTGCTCCGGCTTTTGTCTTGATTGCACAAGTCTTCCCAAAGAAACACCGCCTGCGGTCTTTAAAAGCTCTTCCAGCTCATCCAGGGAAGAGGAGGTGTCCATTAAGTCGGAATCGTCAAATACAACACTCACAAGAATTGCCTTTTCGGGCTCATTATTTTCTGTGGGAAAGCCCTGGGGAGAGGGGATCTTATCAAACATATTTTGCTCCTTTTTGCAAAATGAAAAAAGCGGTAACACCGGAACAGTGCAACCGCTTCAAACCGTTTTGTCGAAAAAACGACAATTTATCTGCCAAACTTCTTGTTGAATTTATCAACACGACCGCCGGCATCAACAAATTTCTGCTTGCCGGTGTAGAAGGGATGACACTTTGCGCAAATATCTACGTGAATATTTTCTTTGGTAGATCTGGTGGGGTATTCCGCACCGCAAGCGCAAATGATCACGGTATCATTGTAGGAGGGATGAAGTCCTTCTTTCATTCTTTTCACCTTTTTCTGTTTTTATTTACGTTGCGATGAAATCATCATTCAACTGCATTGCACTATATCATAACACATCGGAAAACAAAAATCAAGAGTAAAAATTACTTTTTTTGAAAAATATTATCATTTTTCTTCCGAAGGGAGGATAAAATCAAGGATCGGCCTTGAAACGGCAAAGGCAAGCCGAGATTGATACTCTTCATTTTGCAGAAGCTGATCCTCCTCGGCATTGGATAAAAAGCCGCATTCAATGAGAACTGCAGGTTGTTCGATCCGATCCAGAATATAGATTTTTCCCCCTGCGTTTTTTGCTTTCCTGCTGTTTTGCGGTTGCAGCAAGGCACTGACGGTATTCTGGATCTCCTGCGCCAAAGGATGGTTTGCAGTATTCGTGTCGGAATAAAACACTTGAAGACCGCTGTATTTTGGAATGGGGAGGGTATTCATATGAATACTGACAAAAACAGCCTTTGGATGTTCCTTTGCAATTTCGATTCTTCCTAAAAGATCTTTTGTTTTTCTTGAGTTTCCGCGGTCGGAGGTGAGCATCTCGTCTCCGTTTCTTGTGTAGATCACATCGATTCCCGCGCTTTGCAAAAAAGCACCTATCTTTTTTGTAAGTGCAAGATTCAGGTGCTTTTCTTCTGCGCCGCTGACCGAAACTGCTCCGGAATCCACTCCGCCGTGCCCGGCATCTAAAATGACAGTCGGTCTTTCAGAGGCCTTGGCAGAGGATGCCGGCAAGATTTCTTTTTGATCTTGGGCAACAAAAGGACGAAAAAAAGCTCCCGTAAGGATGAGAACTGTGCAGAAAAAAAGAGAAAAACCAAAAATCTCCTTGATGTAACGGTATTTTCCGATTCCATTATTCAAAAAAATCACCTCACAAGAGAATATGCGTTCTTGTGAGGTGCTATGCGATTTTTCTTTTACTTCTTTTCTTTTCGAAAGCTTCTGTAGCCTATAAAATAGGAGATTCCGCTTGCCAAAAGACCCGGAACGGCGCCGAACAGATGGAGAAAGCAGCGTGCGTTAATGGAAGCCATGTTTGCAAAATTCAAGGCATCGTTTGCACCGCCGGAAACCGTGGGGAAGATATGCTGGGTGATTCCTACATACATCCCTTGAAGGAAGGTATGATTTCCCAAATAAGAAAGATAGCCTGCCGTGTTGGTTAAACCATCTGCTGTGAAGGGCTGAGAGATTACCGAAACGACAGCAAGAATGAAGGTGGGCAAAAATGCGATCAGAGCAAACAAAAAGCCTGCAAGTGCAGAGGATCTCTGCTTGTGGGCAAGATCGTATTCACTTGCCTTTGCGCCCCCTTGATACATTTGAGTGATCAAAATGTAAAAATAAAAAAGAACAACCGTGATCTGCCCGATCAAAAGAAGAAAGGGGATCTTATAGGTGGCACCGTACATCATAAACCCGAAAAGGCTCATAACCACTTGATAGAGGAAGGTCTTTAAGATAAGACCTGCATTTCTTGAAAATAGATTCATATTTTTTCCTTCCGTTTTATGGGATACAAGAAGTGTAACCCAAAAAGAAA
>JAZUOK010000061.1:0-1557 GCA_045604665.1 Eubacteriales bacterium
CTTGAAGGTTCACGCACACGATGAAAAGAACGAGTGCGGAATCGGAGACAAGGTAGAAATTATGGAAACAAGACCTCTCTCAAAGACAAAGAGATGGCGCGTTGTCGAGATAATCGAAAAGGCTAAATAATTAAGCTCCAAAACACCCAAATACAGTCGTGTGTAAAGAGAACGGTCCTCGGAAGAGAGATTGTCTTTTTCCAGGGTAACATTCATTTCAAGATTGGAGTACTTTTTGTCCTTGAGACTTTTTGTCAGGGACAGAAAGGCTTCTTTTCTGGCAGGATTCATATAAGCAAGTCACCCAGCTCGATTTTTCTTCCGTTGACAGCGTCACGGGCATGCATTCTGCCTTTCCCTTCGGGTTGAACGGTTTCCAGCAAAACAGCACCGTCGCCTGTTTTTACAAGCACATCCGGCTTTACGGAAAGAATGGTGCCGCAAGGGGCGTCTTTTTCACTTTGCGCTTTTTTTGCGGAATAAATCTTTAAAATCTTACCGTCTTTTTGTGTCAGACAGAAAGCGGCAGGAACCGGAGAAAGTCCGCGGATCTTCCGTAAAACGGTTTCACTGCTGTGGGAAAAGTCTATTTTTTGATCTTCTTTTGTGATCTTTTGTGCATAGGTAGAAAGGGTGTGGTCTTGAGGTGTAGGGGAGAGCTTTCCTTCAAAAACCGAAGGCAAGATCTCAAGGATCATCTCTTTCCCCATTACGGCAAGGCGGTCAAAGAGTTCTCCTACATTTTCTTCTTCACCGATGGGGGTCTTGCGAAGGGACAGGATGTCACCTGTATCAAGCCCGATATCCATTTGCTGTAAGGTAACGCCGGTCTCCTTTTCTCCGTCTAAAATAACGCGGTTAATGGGGGCAGCACCTCGGTACTTGGGAAGAAGAGATGCGTGAATGTTGATGCAGCCGAACTTCGGTGCATTCAAAACCTCTTCCGGTAAAATAAGACCGTAAGAAGCCACAATGGCAAGATCCGCACCGATGGCGGAAAATTCATCCTGTGCTTCTTTTGTTTTCAGTGTCTTCGGCTGATAAAGAGGAAGGCCGTTTTCTTTTGCAAAAAGCGCAACCTGACCTTCTTTTTCTTTCATGCCTCGGCCGGCTTTTTTATTCTCTTTGGTGTAAACGGAAAGGGTATCTCCTTCTTCCAGCGCGCCGAAAAGTCCTTTTAAGGCTTCCAGCGCAAAGGGACCGGTGCCCATAAAGATAAGTTTTTTCATAAAGCTTCAATTTCCTCTTGGGTCAGCATACGAACGGCTTCGTCATAAAAGAGCTTGCCTTCCAAATGGTCCATTTCATGACAGATGGCTTTTGCAAGAAAGCCTTCTGCTTTTACTTTTATTTTTTCACCTTTAAGATCCAGGGTCTCAACCTCTACCTTCATCGGTCTTTTGGTGATGCCCCAACGGTTGGGGCAAGAAAGGCAACCCTCCAGATCTTCTTGACTGCCGCTCTTTTTCAGCATTTTCGGATTGAGAAGAACCAATTCATCTTCGCCCGTGTTGATCACGATCACCTGTCTGAGCTTTCCAACCTGAACGGCGGCAA
>JAZUOK010000062.1:0-5434 GCA_045604665.1 Eubacteriales bacterium
TAGTCCGGATGAAAGAAGATCGCAAAGTAACTTTTGTTACGCTCATTTTGCGCCCCTGCATTTTTGCAGGGGCGTGTTTCTTTGGAGGGGAATATGAAAAACAAAGCGCTGATTGTGAAAATTGCAAAAATTGCCGTAATCGCAGCTCTTGCAGGTGTGATCAACCTTTTCACGGTGCCTCTTCCTTTCTTTCCGCCCTTTTATGAACTGGATCTTTCCGATGTGATCGTGCTCATCGGTGGATTTCACCTGGGTCCTTGGGCGGTGATTGCCATGGAAGGGGTCAAGCAATTGATCAATATTTCGTTCAATGGCACGATCACAGCTTTTGTGGGAGAGATTGCCAATTTTCTGATGGGTGTTATGTTTGTATTCCCTGCAGCCTTGATCTACAAGAAGAAAAAAACTTTCCGACGCGCACTTCTCGGTATGGGCGCAGGTCTTCTTTGCCTTGCTCTTACCTCGGCACTGCTCAATTATTTTCTTCTGATTCCTGCTTATGCCAAGGTATTTGGCTTTGAGGCGGTTATGAATATGGCAAAGGGTGCCATTCCTGCGATCCGTGATCTGAAGACCCTTGTGCTTCTTGCAACGGTTCCCTTTAATCTTTTCAAGGGGCTTATCTGTTCGATCGTTACGGTGTTGCTATATAAGAGGGTTTCACCTCTTTTGAAAAAGTGGTAAATAGAATGCTGAAAAAAACGATTGAAAAACTGCTTTCGGAAAAGGATCGGGTCATTGTTGCCATTGACGGGCCTTGCGCTTCGGGAAAAACAACTCTGGCGAAACAGCTTTCCGAAGGATTTGACGGATTTGTAATCCATATGGATGACTTCTTTCTGAGACCGGAGCAAAGAACTAAGGAGCGTTTTTCAGAACCGGGTGGAAATTTGGATCGGGAACGCTTTTGGGAAGAGGTTCTTGTGCCTTTCAGAGCAGAAAAAGAATTTTCTTTTCGGCCATATCTTTGTTCCAAAGGAATTTTGGGTGAAAGAATTTCGGTTCCGAAGAAAAGGCTTTATATTATAGAGGGAAGCTATTCTCATCATCCCTTTTTTGGAGAGTATGATCTGAAGGTCTTTCTTGAAGTCTCTCCCAAGATTCAAAGGGACCGTCTTGAAAAAAGAGATCCCGAAAAGCTCTCCCGTTTTCTGACGGAATGGATCCCTATGGAAGAAGTATTTTTTTCTCATTTTCATATTCGCGAAAACGCGGACATGGTCATTTGTACCGATGAAGCGGATCGTTGACAAGATCTGCTTCTTTTTTTATAATTGAAAAAAGGAGTGGAGAAAATGAAGATTCTTTTTTTGATTGTTTTGATTCTTTTCTTGCCTTGGGCGATCTTTTGCGGAAAACTCTTTTTGCTCAAGGGGAAGATTCAGCGCTTCTGCGAAAAAATGGATTATGACATTGCTTGGCTCACTTCTCCCTTTTCTGCTGCTTTTTATGGAAAAGCAGGGAAGATCTGTGTGATCAAAGCAAAAGAAAAAATATATCATGTAACGCTGCTTTCCGCACGGCATCGCTTGCGGGAATATTCCTTTGTGTCTCCGCATGAAGTTACGATTTACAAAAAGATCATTTTAAAAGTAGTCGGGAAGAGAAGAAGGTTTGCCCAAATGGAGGCACTGCCTCTGGCAACTACTTTCCGCTCGCGCACTGTTTCTCTTACGGAAGCGGTTCCGATGGGGGAAGAAAAAGTTCTTTTGTTTTATCCTGTTTCCAAAGAGGTTACCTGGCGTTCTCCCGGGAAAGGGAAAAAGGCTCTTGGGAACGGGGATCTTTTCTGGAATGGATACCGATTTTTCACCAGAAGCGGTTTTTTGGATGAATTATCTTCTCCGGGGAAATACCTTAGAAAGGTAGAACCTTGGGAAGAAGAATAACTTCCTTTCTTTCGAGAAAGAAAGGAAGCAAAGAAAGCTTATGACGAATGAGTGATAACAATGGAATATAGACTAAACTTGCTTTTAATTAGCCATAAGCTTTTTGGGTACCTTTTTCTCGAAAAAGGTACAAAATGTGAACGAAAAAAGACCCATTTGGGTCTTTTTTATTTTCCTCTTGACAAAATGCGCATTTTCGGTATAATAATCAGGTGTAAAGAAAAAATATTTACAGATAATCGGGGGGAGAAGATATGTTCGAAAAAGATCTTTCCTTATCTCTCCTGTATGATCTGTATTCACCGCTTCTTTCGGAAAAGAAGAGGGAAGCTTTTGAAGGCTACTTTCTTTCGGATCTGTCCCTTGCGGAAATTGCCGCGGAAACGGGAACCAGCCGCCAGGCGGTACGGGACCTGATCGCGAGAACCTCCGCGGAGCTTTTGTCCTTTGAGGAAAAGCTTTCTCTTTTGGAAAAAAGAAAAAAGCTTTCTTCTCTTTGCGAGAAAATCGAGAAGGAAGAGGGAGACCGAAAAAAGAATCTGGATGAAATTCGAGAAATTTTATAGGAGGGTGTTATGTTTCAGAGCTTGATGGATAAAATGGCATCTGCTTTCCAGTCGTTCAAGAACAAAGGTAAACTTACACCTAACGATGTCAAAGCCGGAATGCGCCAGATCAAGCTTGCCCTTTTGGAAGCGGATGTAAACTTCAAGGTCGTAAAGGAATTTGTGAACCGCGTCAGCGAAAGAGCTGTGGGGGAAGAAGTTCTGGAAAGCCTCTTGCCTCATCAGCAGATCGTTAAGATCGTTCGGGAAGAGCTTGTCGCCATTATGGGCGAGACAAATGAAAAATTGACCATTTCCTCAAGGCCCCCCACGGTAGTTATGATGTGCGGCCTTCAGGGTAGCGGTAAAACCACCCATTCCGCAAAGCTTGCAAAGCTTATGAAAAAGCAGGGCAAGCGGCCGCTTCTTGTTGCCTGTGATGTGTACCGCCCTGCTGCCATTACTCAGCTGAAGGTAGTGGGCGAGCAGGTGGAAACTCCCGTTTTTTCCATTGATGACTGCAAGGATGTAGTTCGCATTGCGAAAGAAGGTGTAAAATACGCCGAGAACAATGCTTACGACCTTGTTATTTTAGATACCGCCGGACGGCTTCATGTTGATGAAGAACTGATGGAGGAATTGAAGAAGGTCAAGGCTGAAGTAAATCCCACCGAGATCCTTTTGGTTGTAGATGCTATGACCGGTCAGGACGCGGTCAATGTAGCGGAGAGCTTTAATAATCTTTTGGATATCACCGGTGTGATCCTGACAAAGCTTGACGGCGATACCCGAGGCGGTGCGGCACTGTCCGTTCGCTTTGTAACCGGAAAGCCCATCAAGTTTATCGGTGTAGGCGAAAAGCTGGATCAGATCGAACCCTTCTATCCCGACCGTATGGCAAGCCGAATCATCGGTATGGGCGATGTTCTCACCTTGATCGATAAAGCAGAAGCTGCTTTCGATGAAAAGAAGGCGAGAGAGATGGAACAGAAGCTCCGTCACAACTCTTTTACACTGGAAGATTATATGGAGCAGTTCGATCAATTGAAGAATATGGGATCCTTGGAGCAGATCATGAGTATGATCCCCGGTATGAAGCCCGGTGCGCTGAAGGATGCCAACTTCGATGAAAAGCAGATCGACCGCACAAAGGCGATCATTCAGTCTATGACGCCCTTGGAGCGCCAAAAGCCCGATATTATCAATGCTTCGCGCAGACGGAGAATTGCCGCCGGCTGCGGACAGACGGTAGAAGAAGTCAATAAGCTTCTCCGTCAGTACGAAGCGATGAATAAAATGATGAAACAGTTTACAGGAAAAAAAGGCAAGTTTGGAAGAATGAAATTCCCGTTTTAATGGGATTTTAAGATTTTGAAGGAGGTGAAATCATGGCAGTAAAGATCAGACTGAGAAGAATGGGTGCAAAGAAGGCTCCTTTCTACCGCGTTGTTGTTGCTGATTCCCGCTATCCCCGCGATGGCAGATTCATTGAAGAGATCGGTACTTACAATCCCCTTATGGATCCCCCCGCAATCAACATCGATGTAGAGGCTGCAAAGAAGTGGATCTCCAACGGCGCACAGCCCACCGAGACCGCAAAGAGCATTCTGAAGAAGAGCGGCGTCATTGAATAATCAAGGAGATACTATGAAACAGACACTCATTGATATCGCAAAGGCGCTTGTTTCGAAGCCCGACGAGGTTGTTGTTGCCGAGAGAATGGATGGAAATGTTCTCCATCTGGAGCTCAGCGTGGCGCCTGAAGATATGGGTAAAGTAATCGGCAAGCAGGGAAGAATTGCAAAAGCGATTCGCTCCGTTATGAAGGCTTGCGCTACAAAAGAAAACAAGAAGGTTATGGTGGATATCATCTAAGCCTTCCAAAGAACAGACAAGGGATTTTCCCTTGTCTGTTCTTTTTTCGAGAAAAAAGAACCAAAAAAGCTTATGACTGTTTATCACAAACTTTAGATTATATTCTTTTTTTATCCTCTATTGGTCGGAAGCTTTCTTTGCCTACTTTCTTTCTAGAAAGAAAGTAGGTTTTCAAAAGAAAGTATGGTAGGGTTAATAAGAACCAGAAAAAGGTGAAAAGGGGGCAGATCTGTCCTACAAGGTTGAAAGGAAGATGGGAATAGTCCCAAACGGCAAGACCCATTCCGATATTTACGATCACACCGCAGATAAATTCCAGCTGAGTAATGATAATGGAACAGATCAGTGCCTTTAGAAGTATTTTCCCATTGCCAAGCGCAAGATCTACCAGGCGAATCGCACAAAAACAGATCCCCCCGAGCAAACTCATGGAAATATGGGTGTATCCCCGGTAAAGAATTTCGATCAAAGGGTATAAAACGCTTCCAGCCAGAAAGAAAAGGGGTATTTCAAGGTATTTTTTCTTCATAACGCCTCCCTAAATAGGTGTTTTTTTCTATTTTGAAGCAGAAAAGTAGGAAAAATTCTCCGTTTTTGATGGAAAAATACGCTATTTTGAAGAAAAAATGTAAATAATTTTTGAATTTTAGAGAATGGGGTTGTGTTTTTTCTTACTATTATGTATAATGTTATTCGCTTTGATGTGCTGTGAAGCGGGAGGTTGCTGCGAAAACGCAGGTTTTTCCGTGGAGTATGTCCGGATATCGGGCGAAAGCGAGCATGTGCTGCTTTCTCCGCCTGAGGCATCCGCCTGAGGCGGAGTCATTTACTGAGGGTGAAAAGAAACACCCGAATGCGTACACAGTACTGCTTGCGCTTCCCATCAAAGCAAATCATGCCGCTTCATAGGGAAGCAGGCAAATATTTAAGGAGGCAAAAATGGCAAAGAACGAAAAGATTCGCATCAGACTCAAGGCCTATGATCACACGATCATCGACCAGAGCGCGGAGAAGATTGTAGAGACTGCAAAACGTCAGGGCTCTAAGGTATCGGGACCCATCCCGCTGCCCACTGAAAAAGAGATCGTGACTATCTTGCGTGCAGTTCACAAATACAAAGATTCC